>JAOTWH010000069.1 GCA_029863035.1 Acidimicrobiia bacterium
GCTCACCAATACGACCGGCATGACGTACTTCTCGACCTCGGTGTCGGTGGCGCGTCGAGGCACGTCCGTCTCGATCTTCGCGGCCGGACTGTTGTTCGGCCAGGCCATCGGCCCCACCCTGGGAGGCTTTATCGCTTCGGCGGGGGGCTGGCGCATAGCGGAGGTGGCGGCCGGGGTCATCGCCATCGCCATCGCCACCACACTGGTTGGGATAGGACGGGCGCCGGCAGCGGTCGGCAAGGCCTCACCTTCCGACAAGGCGATGCAGCCCCCTGTGCCCCTTCGGTTCCGGTTGCTGCTTTACATGGTTCCGTTTGCCATGTTCGGCAGCCTCGGTGCTCTGACCCAGACTTTGATTCCGATCATCGGCGACGACGAGCTGAGCCTGTCCACCAGCCGTATCGGTCTGGCGCTTGGCGTGGGGGGTGTATGCCGACTCATAGGGTCGATCGTGGGTGGACAGGTGGCAGATCGTGTGTCTCGCAAGAGCGCCCTTGTCCCCGGGTTGGTCGCTCATGCCGCCGGCATCGCCCTGTTGGCGACCGGTTCGAGCATCGGTATCTGGTTGACCTCCATCATCGTCATGGGCCTCAGCTCCCTGGGTATCGGGGTCGCCGCCACCATGCTTGCCGACCTGTCACGAGGCTCCCGTGTGGGCAGGCAACTCGGTCCGTTCCGTTTCGTGGGCGACCTTGGGTTGATCGCGTCACCGGTCGCCTCGGCGTGGCTTTTCCAGAACCACGGAACTGCTGCTGCCGTACTCCCGCTGGCAGCTCTACTTGGCATTACCGCGTTGGCGGTTGCCGTTTTCTTACCTGAGACCCGCTGGCTCGAGAGTGGTCAGGACTGAATGCCGCTCAGTAGACGCCGGGCGTTGCCGGCCAGTATGAGCTCGCGATCGGCGTCTGCCAGGTCGGGGACCGATCGAACAGTTCCGACTGGGTCGGCATCTCCCATCTCAAATGGATAGTCGCTTCCCATCAGCACATGATCGGCGCCCACCTGGCCCACCAAGAAAGACAGCACGTCGGGATCGTGGGTCACCGTATCGAAGTAGAGGTGACGAGCCCACTCCGATGGAGGGCGGGATAGCTGGGTAGCTGCCAGCTCGGGTTTGGCGAGGTAGGCCTGGTCCATTCTTCCCACTTGATACGGGAGGAAGCCACCGCCATGCACGACACATACCACCAGCCGCGGGAATCGCTCGAAGACCCCACCGAAGATCATGTGGGCGATGGCGATGGTGGTTTCGGCCGGCCGGCCAACCGCGTTCGAGAGGAAATACCGACTAAGGCCGCGCCCCGGCAAGGGATCGAACGGGTGAAGGACAACCAAGCACCGGAGCTCCTCTGCTGCAGACCAGAAACTGTCGAGCTCCTTGAGGTCGAGGTCCTGGCCGTTGACGGTAGTTGCGATCTGGACACCCACCAGGCCGAGCTCTCGGATCGCGTAATCGAGCTCTTGTGCCGCTCGCTCGGGAGCCTGGAGGGGCACGGTGGCCAGCCCCATGAATCGATCGGGGTTCCCCCGAACTACAGCGGCGAGGGCTTCGTTGAATGTGCGCGAATAGGCAGTGCCGGTCTCCGCATCGAGTGAGTACGCCGTGAGGTCGATCCAGCCCGACAAGATTTCCGCATCTACCCCGGCGCCATCCATGGCCTCGAGGCGGCGGTCGGTGTCGAATAGCTCCGAGCGCAGCGTCCCCAGGTCCTTACCTCCGACTATCGACGCTGCGATCTCACCGTCTGCCAAGGTGACCTCGACCCCCAACTTCCCCGACGCATCTGCCAGCCGATCGGTGAACTCCCGGGGTATGAAATGGGCGTGGACGTCAATGCCCATGAGACTCCATCAGTTTTGGCAGCCAGTTCGGCTGCGGTGGGGCCGACTCTAGGCGGGCGAGGTTGGACTCAAGGAACCGAAGAACATGTCGAAGTCGCATCGATTCGATCGTGCCGGGGCAGCCGTCACCACTCCAATACCCCGGGGACACTGGCAGCAATAGGATTCCACCCACTCGACGGGAGCCATACTGCCCGACCAAAACGATCCACCACCGGTATCCCCGGTATCACTGCTCCGGACCGAGGACGATCGCTTCCTTACCGGAACCGCCCGATATGTCTCAGACCTTTCTTTGTCCGGTGAGGTGCCAGGCGACGTGCTCGATGCAGAGTTCGTTCGTAGTCCATTCGCCCATGCCCGGGTTCTCTCCGTCGAAACTTCCGAAGCGCGCAACGCTGTAGGAGTTGTCGCCGTACTCACGCACGGGGATCTTGCCATGGGCGACTTCGGGAGCTCGTCCCTCCCGGTCGAGTGTGAGGGCATGGATCGGCCGGTGCTGGCACGCGACATCGTGAGGTACGCCGGCGAGGCCGTGGCTCTTGTGGTGGCCTCGGCCAAGGGCCTGGCAGTCGATGCCGCAGCATCGGTCTGGGTTGATTTCGAGCCCCTCGAGGTGGCGGCCTCGCCCGAGTTCGCCCTGACGGATCAAGTGGTGCTGCACTCGGCGGCAGGGTCGAACCTCGTTGAGCATTGGGAGTTCGCCACCCCGGGTGAGGCGCCTGTAGTGGACCACGAGATCACAGTCGAGTTGGTAAACGGCCGCCTGGTGCCGAATCCAATGGAGACTCTGGCCATCCTCGCCGTGCCCGATGGCCGCCAGCTGACCGTCTACGCGAGTCACCAGCGACCACACGAGCTCAGGGACGGTCTTGCCGTTCAACTGAATGTTGACCCAAGCGATGTCCGGGTGGTGGTTCCAGATGTCGGCGGGGCATTCGGAATGAAAGGCATGGACTTCCCCGAGTACGTGGCCGTTGCGGCAGCCGCCCTGAAGCTCGGGCAGCCAGTGGAATGGGTGCAGACTCGTCGCGAGCACTTCCTCACCGGGACCCACGGCCGCGGCCAGCTACATCGGGTCACTCTCGGCGGCGACACGGATGGCCGGCTGGCGCGAGCACGATTCGAGATCCTGGCCGACGTGGGCGCCTACCCGCACAACGGGGCCCGGGTACCCAGCTTCACCAGATACGTAGCCACCGGGCTCTACGACATTCCGTTTGTGGAAATCGAATCCCGCACGGTGGTCACGAACCTCGCTCCAACAGGTTCGTACCGGGGCGCCGGCCGCCCCGAGGCCGCCTATGCCATCGAGCGGGCGGTGGATGCTTACGGCCGCTCGCTGAACCTCGACCCGTTCGAGATTCGGCGCCGCAACGTGATCCGCTCCCTTCCGCACCGATCTCAAACAGGAGCTCTCTACGACAGTGGCGACTACGCGGAAGCGCTCGACCGAGCCGAGCAGATCATCGACTCAGCGGTGTTCCGCGCCGAACAGGCTGAGCGGCGGACGCGAGGAGAGGACCCGATCGGGCTGGGTGTCGCGGCATTCATCGAACGCGCTGGAGGGGCAGTGAACACCGGTGAGTACGCCCGGATCGAGATGCGCCCCGACGCCATGGTCGAGGTGCGCACCGGATCGATGTCGGCTGGGCAGGGACACGAAACCGTGTGGAAGCAGATCGCCGGTGAAGCGTTCGGCGTCTCGCCCGAGCGGGTTGCTTTCGTAGCGGGCGACACAGCTCTGGTGGCTCGCGGGACCGGAACGGCGGCGAGTCGATCGACCATGATCGGTGGCTCGGCGGTGTATCGAGTCGCTTCGGACGTGGCAGAAAAGGCCAAAACCGTGGTGGGACGGCTGCTGGAAGCCGATCCCGGCGATCTCATCATCGGTGATGAGGGCGTGTCGGTGGTGGGCTCTCCTGACAGCCTTCTCGCCTGGCCGGAGCTGGTGGCGAAGGCGGAGGAGATGGAGTTACCGCTCGTCTCAGAAGAGTGGTACGTCCCTGGTGCACAGACGTTTCCATACGGCGTAGTGGCGGCGGTGGTCGAGGTGGCTGTCGAGACCGGTGAGGTGCACCTGCGCCGGTTGGTCGCCGTTGATGACTTCGGAAATGTTGTCAACCCGATGATCGTGGAAGGCCAGGTGCACGGTTCGTTGATGCAAGGCATCGGACAGGCGCTGTACGAGGGGGTGGAATACACAACGGATGGACAGCTCGTGACGTCGTCGTTCATGGACTACGTAGTGCCGGTGGCTACCGATCACGTGGACCTGCTGATCGAGCGGCTGGTGCACCCGGCCCCCTCCAATGCGCTCGGGGCTAAGGGTGCCGGCGAATCGGGCTGCATCGGAGCACCACCTGCCATCGTCAATGCTGTGCTGGATGCGCTGCGACCATGGAATGTCGACGATCTCCAAATGCCGATCACACCGTCCCAGGTGTGGGAGGCGATGCGCCGCGGCACTTCCATCTGAAGGAGCAAGGGCTCGCTGAGATAGGATTGGCGTTCAAGCGTGTAAGAGGTGGCCCGCATGCCAGATCTGAAAGAGTTGGCGATCAAGCCGACTGGCGAAGTGTTCTGGGACTCGACCAAGCCGGTGCTATACGAGCACACCATCGCGGCCGGCCTTGGTGAGTTAGCGGCAGACGGTCAACTGGTGGTGGATACGGTGCCCTACTCGGGACGAAGCCCCAAGGACAAGTTCATCGTTCGGGAGCCCGATACCGAAAACGAAATCGCCTGGGGCGGATTCAACCAGCCAATGGAGCCAGAGGTATTCGACCGTCTCTATGGCCGGGTGGCCGACTACCTGTCGAACCGCGACCGGCTCTACGTGCAGGACAACTACGCAGGAGCCGACCTCAACTACCGACTGGGCGTACGCGTTGTCACCGAGAGTGCGTGGCATGCGCTGTTCGCCAGGAACATGTTCATCTTGCCAGACCATTTTGCCCATGTCGATGATGAGGCGACGCCGTTCGTCTCTGATTTCAACGTCGTTCATGCTCCGTTTTTCGAGGCGGATCCGGAACGGGACGGGACTCGCAGTGAGGTCTTCATCTGTGTGAGCTTCGCACGGAAGATCTTGCTCATCGGTGGCACCAAATACGCAGGCGAGGTCAAGAAGTCGGTGTTCTCCGTGATGAACTGGCTGCTGCCGAAAGCGGGTGCACTCAGCATGCACGCCTCTGCCAGCATCGGCAAAGACCGGCGAGACGTGGCGGTCATCTTCGGTCTTTCCGGCACCGGCAAGACCACGCTCGCCACCGATCCAGACCGGAACATGATCGGCGATGACGAGATCGGTTGGGGAGAGGACGGCGTCTTCAACATCGAAGGTGGGTCCTATGCGAAAACGATTCGGCTCAGCCCCGAGGACGAGCCCCTCATCTACGATGCCGCCGCGAGGTACGGATCGATTCTCGAAAACGTGGTCCTGACCCCGCACGAGCGTCGGCCGGATTACAACGATGGCTCCAAGGCTGAGAACACCCGAACGTCGTACCCGCTCAGCCATCTTCCCAATGTGGAATCGAGCCTCACCGGCCCGCACGCCTCGAACATCGTCTACCTGAGCGCCGATGCATTTGGGGTACTACCGCCGATCTCGCGGCTGTCACGTGAACAAGCGATGTACTACCTCATCAGCGGCTACACATCCAAACTGGCAGGCACCGAACGCGGGGTGGTCGACCCGGAGGCCACTTTCTCAACGTGCTTCGGGGCGCCGTTCCTGCCGCTGCCGGCTTCCTACTACGCCAATGTCCTGCGTGACAAGATCGACCAATTCGGAGCCAAGGTGTGGATGATCAACACCGGCTGGAGCGGGGGCCCTCACGGCGTAGGTGAGCGCATCAGGATCCCCCACACTCGAGCCATGCTGAATGCCGCGCTGGACGGGGATCTCGACGACGCCGAGTACTACATCGACCCCGTGTTCGGTCTCGAGGTCCCTTCGTGCATCGAGGGCGTTCCGAAGGAGATCCTCAGCCCGCGCGATACCTGGGAGGACGGGGCCGCCTTCGACGCCCAGGCCACCAAACTCGCCGCCATGTTCCGCGACAATTTCGCACGGCACGCCGACTCCTTCTCACCCGAGGTGGCAGCGGCGGGCCCACCTGGGTGATCAGGTCTGCTCTTTCGCTCAGCCGTGGTGGTCAGCTGGAGTAGCCGTTCGTCGTGCCAGGCGCGTAACGACGAAAGCAGAGTTAGCTTGCGGACCCTGCCAGCCAGGAGAACCCATGCGAATCGCCGTCCAGATCCACCCCCAGCACGCCGAATGGAACGAGATCACCGATGCGGTGAAACGCGCCGAAGACATGGGCGTCGACATCGTCTACAACTGGGACCACTTCTACCCGCTGTACGGCGACGGTGACGGCAAGCATTTCGAGTGCTGGACCATGTTGGCGGCGTGGGCCGAGATGACTGAGCGGGTTGAGATCGGCGCTCTTGTCACCTGCAACTCCTATCGCAACCCGGAGCTGGTGGCAGACATGGCCCGAACCGTGGATCACATCTCCGATGGACGCCTCATATTGGGCATCGGTTCTGGCTGGTTCGAGAAGGACTACGACCAGTACGGCTACGAATTCGGTAACGCTCCGGGAAGGCTGAAGCACCTCGATGCCGCCATGCCGCGCATCAAGAGTCGCCTTGCCAAGCTCAACCCGGCCCCCACCCGCGACATACCCGTGCTAATCGGCGGTGGAGGCGAGAAGGTGACGCTGCGCATCACCTCTGAGCATGCAGACATCTGGCACGGCTTCGGCCCAGCAGCGCAGTTCGCCCACAAGAACAAGGTGCTCGACGAATGGTGCACCAAGGTGGGTCGGGACCCCGCATCGATCGAACGGTCGGTTGGCGTCCAGCACCCCCGCAACGACCTGAAGAACGCCGATGCCTTCCTCGAAGCGGGGGCAGGACAGATCACGCTTGGCTACGGCGGTCCCGACTTCAGCATGGGTTCGGTGCCCGATTGGATCAAGTGGCGCGACGGCATCAACGCCTAGGGATTTCGGGTAGATTTCTGAATATCGGTTATTGGGGGAGACAACAAGTGGAATCGATGCGGTCTGACCCTGCCACCTCTCCAGAGAAAATCGTGCGTGAGTTCATCGCGACCGTCAACTCCCATGACGTTGAGGCGGTCGGCGCGATGGTGGCCGAGGATGCCTCCGTCGCCTTCGCCGGCTTCACCCCCTTCGAGGGCCGCGACCGCATCGGTGATTACTTCGCGTTCTTCGCCGGGTTCCATGCGCGGTGGGATTACACCTCCACCGAATCGCGGGACAACGTGGTGTCGGGCACCATGGCCGCGCATGACGAGTGGTCAGAAGCGGCCGGCATCTCGCCTCTGGTCTACGCCAAGTTCGAATTAACGGTACGAGACGGGCTGATCGCACGAATCGACACGGAGTTCACCAAGGAATCGAATCAAGCCTTAAGCGAGCTACTCGAGAGATTCACCCCCTGGGCTGCCGCGAAACATCCTGAGTTGTATGACGAAGAGGGCGATTACATCTATGACGAGAGCACGGGTTCTGGGATGGTCGCAGCCATTAGAGATTGGGTGGCCAGCGACTCCATGGAGGACGCCGACGGCTAGCCGAGTCGGGTCGTCGAGTTCCGCACCACCAGCTTCAGATCTAATCGACGGCCCAGGCGCGGCGCTTCGGCGCCGTTGAAGGTATCCATTAGCAGCCGTGCCGCAGCTCGACCGGACTCGGCCAGCGGCTGGTGAACGGTGGTGAGCCCGACGGCGTCGGAGAACTTGATGTCGTCGAAGCCAACCACAGATAGATCGTCGGGCACGCGCAGATCGAGTTCGCGAGCAACCAGAAGAGCTCCGTAGGCCAAGCTGTCGGATGCGGCGAAGATCGCGGTGGGGGGATCATCGAGAGCAAGAAGCTCTCGAGTTGCCTTGGCCGCATCCTTCTCGCTGTACTCGTCTAATGGCTTGATCAGGGCGGCGTCCACCCCCAGCCCTGCGTTGGTCATCGCACTCTCGTAACCCTTCTGTCTCACCAAACCAGCCCGACTCAGTGGGTCATCGCCCTCCGCCTCGCTGATCATGGCGATACGCCGATGGCCAAGTTCGATGAGGTGCTCGGCGGCCATCCGGCCGCCTTCCTCGTTGTCTATGAAGAAGTGGTCGATTCCCGCGGCCGGGTAGTCGATCACTACCACCGGAACCGACAGAGATTCGAAGCGAATCAATTCATCGGGCTCGAGTCCCATGGAAAAAAGCAGCAAACCTCGGGCCGGTGGATCCATGAACTTCTTGAGATATTCGCGACCTTCCTTGTCGGTATCCACGGCAGCCAGCACCAGGTCGTTCTCCGAACGACCGAGAACCTCGATCACGCCTCCCAATCTCTCTGCGACGGAAGGGGCACCAAAGAAAGGCACGATGAGCCCGATACTGGCATTGCGACCCGATGAAAGAGCCCTGGCCACGGCGCTTGGGCGATAGCCCAGCTGACCGATCACGACCTGCACCTTGGCTCGGGTGGCATCGGAGACGTGCGGCGAGTCGTTCAGAACCCGTGAAACGGTTCCAACGCCCACCCCCGCCTTCGTTGCCACATCCAGGATGGTTGCCATCGTTACCCCAATAGGTGCCGGCCACAGAACAGTGATTCGAGCAGCTGCTTGCCGCGAGCCCAGACCTTAGCTGGCAGGACAAGGAAGGGCCGACCGGCGCGCCGGGTATCGTCCCAGCCCATGGACCCCACCTCCGTTCTATGTTGAACCGCCTGAAACGATGGGCGTCGAGGTTGCCCGGCCCGGTTCGGCGGACGATCAACTCGATCAAGGGAGTTGGGTGGCTGCGGCAGCGCCTCAGCGGACGTCCCCGCGGGCACCGGCCAAAGAAGGGCCAATTGCGACCGGTCGTGTACCTACCTACCTGGTCACACTGGGACTCGATGCGGCAACGGCCGCAGTACCTGCTGGCCGCTTTCGCCGATCTGGGCCACGAGGTCTATTTCGTGGACCATCACGAGAAGCAGCCGCGGGTTGTGGACGGCGTTCAGATCGTGCCAGACCTCGCCCTAGTTCCCCCAAGCGACGTGATCCTCTACATCCACTTCGCTCCCCTGCACGAGTTGGTGGACCGGTTCGAGCGCCCGGCGGTCATATACGACATCCTCGATGACCTCACCATCTACGAGGCAGATGAGCTCCACCTCCCAAGGCAGCGCCGGGTGGCTGCTCACCACGGCCAAATGCTGGAAGCGTCGGACCTGGTCATGGCTTCGTCGCCGTTGTTGGTGACGACCCACCACGAAGAGGCTCCGGAAATCATGTTGGTGGAGAACGGAGTCGACGCCTCGATGTTCTCGACGCCACAGCCGAGACCGAGCGATCTCCCTGCGCCTGACCCCGACCGTCCCTTGGTCGGTTACGTGGGGGCCATCTCCTACTGGTTCGACTTCGACCTGCTCACGGCGGTGTCGGAGGCGCTTCCGCAGTGGGTGTTCGTGCTGGTGGGGCCGGTGGACCCCAGAGCCGAGAACGAGGCACGACTTCTCAACGCCCTACCCAACGTCACCTTGGTTGGGGAAAGACCAAGCGACTCGATTCCTGGCTACAGCCAAGCCTTCGATGTCGGGACCATCTGGTTTCGCATTGATGATATGACCTCGGCGGTGAGCCCACTGAAGATGTATGAGTACCTCGCGGCCGGAACCCCCTGCGTCTCGACACCTCTTCCGGTGGCGGTGGCGTCGCCAACCACGCGCACCGGTGACGACCCAGCCCAGTTCGTCGAAGCGTTGTTGCTGGCAAGAACCGAGAGGGGGACGGCCGCCTTCAACGCCTCTGCTGCTGCCGAGGTCGCGACTGCAACCTGGGTCAACCGCCTGCAGCCGGCGTTGGAGCGCCTCGAGGAGCTGGGCCTGACCCGCGTCAACTAGCCCGAGTCAATTCGCAAAGGCTCGGCTCAGCGCTTCTGCCTTACGGGCTGCCACCGAGGCAGGCGCGTGATGTTGCGCCACGTACCCTTTGCCCGCCGCACCCAGACGCGATCGCACCTCAGGGCGACCGGCCAGGTCGACCAGAGCCTCGGCGAAATCGTGCGGCTGGTCGGCAACGATGACATCGACACCGCTCGTCACTTCGAGTCCCTCACACCCCTTGGAAGTCGAAACCACGGGCAGGCCTGCCGCCATAGCTTCCACGATCTTGACCCTGACGCCGCTGCCGGTCTGTAGCGGAGCGACCAGAACGTCCGCCAGATCTCTCCACACATCGACATCGTCCTGGTATCCGTGGAAAGTGATGCGGGCGTCGGAGCTACCCAGCTCTGTTGGCGGGCTGCCGCCCACTATGTGGAACTCGGCATTGGGCAATCGAGGGGACATCAGTGGCCACACCTCATCGATGAACCACCGGATCGCTTCGGCATTGGGGGGCCAGTCGAAGCCGCCCAGCCACAACATCTTGAACTGGTCGGCGTTGAACTCCTTATCACCTTCTCGTGGCGCCATCGGAAGCGGAACCACCACCTTGGGGCACTGCTCATCGACCCTGGCAGCGTCGGCCGAAGAGATGAACAGCTTGGCCTCGAAGCCCAACTTGTTTGCGAGCTCGATCTTGCT
>JAOTWH010000070.1 GCA_029863035.1 Acidimicrobiia bacterium
CCGAGCCGAGGATCACGCCGATGACGGTTCCGGACACCCAGCCCGTGTAAAGCAACACGTCGGCCCCGAATTTGTAGGCGACGAGGTCCTGCTGGCCGCGCCGGCTGGCATTGATCGTGAGGCCAAAGGTTTCGTCCACCAGCACATAGGCGAGAGCAGCTCGCACGGTCGGCGACCGCGGGCCGATCATGGCGGCCAGCCGGGCCGACATGGGGAGGTGCCGAAGTGCAAGACCGGTGGTTGCTATCAGGACCGGCGCTGCGCCTGCGGACAACAGGCCGACCATGGCGAACTGGGCAGCGCCAGACACGACAATCGCTGAAGCCAGCACGGCCAGCCAACCTGTCATGCCAGCGTCCACCGCCAGCGCTCCGAAGGCGACGCCAAACGCGCCGACCGCCACCAGGATCACGACGCCGTCGCGCAATCCGGCACGAAATGACGGGTTGGCCAGCATCGATCGATGCTACAGAGGGGTTAACCCGTCGAAACGGCTGCCGTCGTCAGCTCTGCTCAGCCGCTATCTCGATGCCCTGACGGCCTCGGCCACCGCCACCAAATCTGCCACGCGATGGGGCGAAGCGAGGGCGACCACTGAGTGATCGACGCCTGCTTCTTCTGCCTGGGCGAGCCTCTCCGGCAATGAGGCGGGGTCGCCGGACCAGAATTGGATCGACTTTTCGATGTCGTCGAACTTGCGGTCGACGCTCTCGCACCACGCGGCCAGCACCCCAGCCTTGTGGCGGAACGACTCGAGGTCGAAATCCATGCCGGGGGTGTTCCAGTGGTCAGCCCAGCGGGCGGCGGTCCGCAACGTCCGCTTCTCCCCGCCACCGCCGATCACCAGCGGAGGGCGTGGCTGCTGAACCGGCTTCGGTTCGCAGCGAGCCGACTGCAGCCGGTAATGGTCGCCGTCGAAGTCGGCGGTGTCCTCCGTCAGCAGGAGGTGGATCACCTCGATCGCCTCGTCGAAGCGATCGAATCGCTCCTTGAGGCCAGGAAGTTCGATCCCGTAGGCCTCGTGCTCATCGGCGTTCCAGCCGGCTCCGATTCCCAGGTCTAGTCGACCATCGGAGATGACGTCGAGCGTCGCCGCCATGTTGGCCAGCACCGCCGGGTGCCGATGCGTGTTGCCGGTGACCATCACCCCGAGCCGCAACCGGGAGGTGATCGATGCCAGCGCCGAGAGCAGCACCCAGCCCTCGAGGCATGGCCCGCTGGCATCGCCTCGAATCGGCATGAAATGATCGAACGTCCACCCTCCTGCGAAGACGTCCATGTCGTCCGCTTCCACCCAAACGTCTCGGACGGCGGTCCAGTCGGTGTGCATTGGCGCCGTCTTGAACGAAACTTTCATGGCAGCCTCCTTATTTGCTCCGGGCTAGGTTGCCACATCGGCCGTCCGCTTGACGAATCGATGTGTGGGGTGGCCTAGTGTCGACGAGGTCGGGCTCCTGTGGTCGGCTTTGGCCGCCCGCTCGACACTTGGAGACTGAGCCGGTGACGGAGGGAAACCTATGACCAAGGCAGCCGTGGGCGAAGTTGAGTTGTACTACGAGGATTACGGCCAGGGCCCGCCGGTGGTGCTCATCCATGGGCTGGCGGGTGACTGCAGCGCATGGCAGGCCCAGATAGAGAGACTGGAGCCGAACTACCGGGTGATCGCCTTCGACAACCGGGGCGCCGGCCGCAGCTCGGCGCCGGACTACCCATACACGACCAGACACTTCGCCGACGACACGGTGGGGCTGCTCGATGAGCTGGGAATCACCGAGCCCGTCCATCTGATCGCTCGCTCCATGGGCGGCGCCATCGCCCAGGAGATCGCTCTGGGTTATCCGGACAGGGTACGGGCCATGATCATCACGGCCTCGTTCGGCAAGCTGGACCGCTACGGCTACCAGATACTCGACGGCATCAACGAGATCGTGAAGACGCAGGGTTACGGCCCTGCCGCCAAGATCCAATCGTTGTTCTTTTTTCCGCCTTCTTACTTCAACGAGCACCGCGAGCAGATGGAGGCCTTCGAGGCAGCGCTCGCCGACACCGACCGGCCGATCCACGGCTACACCCATTCCACCCACGCTTGCCTCACCCATGACACGCTGGATCGTTTGGGCCAGGTGCAATGCCCAACGCTGGTCTTGGCCGGCGGGCAGGATGTCCTATGCGCGGCCGATGCTTCGAGACAGATCGCCGATCGGATACCGGGTTGCGAACTGAAGATCTACGAAGAGGCCAGCCACTTCTTCTTGATCCAGTGCTTTGAGGAATCGATGCAGGACATCGAGCACTTCTTGCAGAGACACTGAAGGCTGCGCCATCGCCGAGCACTAGTTTCGAAGCACCAACTGGTGGAGCCCGAAGTGGCGACAATGTTGGAAGGCGAAGAACGGAGGGACTCGATGCCGAAACCGGATATAGAGCGCACCGAGGTAGCGGATGGAATGCGCATCACGTGGCAGCAGCCGATCCCTATGGACGACGGCACGGTGCTGCGGGCGGACGTATTCCGTCCCGTCGAGGACGGCCGCTACCCGGTGATCCTGACGTATGGCATCTATGCCAAGGGGGTCGCTTACCGCGAGGGTTACCCCCACCAGTGGGAAAAGATGGTGGCGGATCATCCCGAGATCCTCGAAGGGTCCACCAACAAGTACCAGAACTGGGAGGTGACCGATCCAGAGCGCTGGATCCCCGACGGCTACGTCTGCGTGCGGGTGGACTCCCGCGGTGCCGGCTGGTCCCCAGGCTTCATGCAGCCGAACTCGCCTCAGGAGATCGAGGACCTGTACCAGTGCATCGAGTGGGCGGGCACGGCGGAGTGGTGCAACGGCAGGGTGGGGATGCTCGGAATCTCCTACTACGCCAGGAATCAATGGCGGGTGGCGGGCATGCACCCCCCGCATCTTGCCGCCACCATCCCCTGGGAAGGCGCCAACGACCCCTACCGAGACTCCGGCTACCACGGCGGCATCCTCAGCCAGTTCCTGGAGCTGTGGTCGAAGGTCCAGGTCGCCAACGTCCAATACGGCCGGGGCGATAAGGCACTGAAGAATCCCAACACCGGCGAGTCGGTAGCCGGCCCCATCACGTTGTCGGATGAGGAGTTGGCCGCCAACCGGGTCAACGCCTACGAGGAGCTGAAGGCCCATCCGCTCAATGACGAGTGGCATCGGGCGCGGACGGCCGACCTCTCAATGGTCACGGTGCCGCTGCTGACGTGTGCCAACTGGGGTGGCCAAGGAATCCACCCGCGGGGAAACTTCAACGGCTTCGTCGAGGCAACATCGCCCCAGAAATGGCTCGAGGTGCATGGCGACTCCCACTGGTCGCTGTTCTCCAGCGCCTACGGCCTTGATCTGCAGAAGCGGTTCTTCGACCACTTCCTCAAGGGCATCGACAACGGCTGGGATGCCACCCCGCCCGTGATGCTCAACGTGCGCTATCCGGGAGAGAAGTTCGTCCTCCGCTACGAGAACGAGTGGCCGCTGGCTCGCACGCGGTGGACGAAGCTCTACGTCGATCCGGCCAACCGGGCGCTATCTCCCGAGCTGCCGTCCGGGGAGACCGCTGTGGAGTACGAGGCGCTCGGCCACGGCGTCACGTTCAGCATGGCCCCGTTCGAGAAAGAGACCGAGATCACGGGTCCCATGGCAGCCAAGCTGTTCGTCTCCTCGGATACCGAAGACGCCGACCTTTTCGTGGTCGTGCGGGTCTTCGACCCCGACGGCGACGAGCTGACCTTCATGGGCTCGACCGACCCCAACACCCCGATCGCCAACGGGTGGCTTCGTGCCAGCCACCGCGCCCTCGACCCGGACAGGAGCCTGCCGTATCGGCCCTATCACCCTCACGACCGGGTTGAGCCCCTCGCTCCCGGCGAGGTTTATGAGTGCGATGTCGAGGTTTCGACATCGAGCATCGTGATCCCGGAGGGTTGGCGTCTGGCGCTGACCGTGCGCGGCAAGGATTATGAGTACGGCGGCGAACTGGGCGAGTTCGCACAGCGTTTCCATTACGCAACTCGCGGCACCGGTGGCATGACCCATAACGACCTGGACAACCGGCCCCCAGACATCTTCGGAGGCCGGGTCACGCTTCACGCCGGTGGGGGCCGGGATCCTTACCTCCTGGTGCCGATCATCTCGAAAGAATGACGCGGTGTGGTCCAGTTATTGACGCCAGGTTGGGGCCACCTTCGAAATCTTCTCTACTGTCGCGCTATGGATGACGCCCACCCACCAAAGGATCGAGAATGCAAGATCACGAGCACATCTCTTTGTTCGGACCGGTGACATGCACCTGCACCGACCAAGAGGCTGCCAACCTGGAACTGGTGACCCGCTACCGGGCCGCCAAAGTGTCGGAGCGGGCCCCATTCCTGGCGCCTGACTTCGTTCGGCACCGGGCCGGGTTCAGCCACATTGGCGAGTTGTTCGGCACCGACGGCGGCGCCGGGATGAACGACGAGTCGATCGCCAACCGCCAGAACGTCCTCATCGAGCTGACCGCCAAGGATGACAAGGTGTGGGGCATCTTCCGCATCGTGGGGACCCACACCGGCACGGTCTACGGGATCCCCGCCACCGGCAAGACCATCGACGCCATAGAGGTGGCGCTGTGGAGGCTCCGGGGTGGCCTCATCGCGGAAGCATGGTATTTCGGCGACGAACTGGGTCTTCTCCGCCAGCTCGGAGTGGCGCCGCCCACCGGATGACATCGCGGCCCGGGTTGGCTCCCACCCAGTTGACAGCCGTACGGCCTGGGGTCTAGCTTCCCCCCTAATTCGGAGTCGATCGCGGCCGCCGATGGTCGTCGAGACTTCGAAAAGTCAACCTTTTGGGAGTATTCAGCATGAGCATTCAGCCCAGGCGATTCCAGGGCATGCGTGCCCTGCTCGTCATCACGATATTGCTGGCGCTGGTAGCGGCTGCCTGCACCTCGAGCGACGATTCCTCCGACACCACGTCTGGAGGAACCGAACCGCAGGGCACCGCTGCAGACAGTGGCGTCAATAACCCAGGAATCTACGTTCATGCCGCCGACGACGAGCCGATCAGCATCGACCCGGCGCAGGCCTCGGCGGGCGAGGCCGGCGAGACGGTGATCCTCCAGGTGTACGACCGCCTGGTCGATGTCGGTCCCGGTGGGCCGGACCTGGTCCCCGGACTCTCGACGGAGGTGCCGAGCGTCGACAACGGTCTCATCTCTGCCGACGGCCTGACCTACACATTCCCGATCCGTGAAGGCGTAGTGTTCCACGACGGCAGTTCGCTCACGGCCGATGTCGTGAAGTTCTCGTGGGACCGTGCGCTGACTATGGCCTTGCCCGAGGGCAACAGCAGCGTCCTCTCCGACCTCATCGCGAGCACGTCGGTCGATGGCAACAACTTCGTCGTGACCTTGAACGAGCGAAACGCAGCGTTCCTCAATTCGGTGGTCACTGCCGCGGTCGCCTCCATCGTCAGTCAAGAGGGCGTCGAGGCCAACGGCGGGGTGGTGGCCGGCCAGCCCAACGGGTTCTTCTCGGGCGACGCGATCGGTACCGGTCCCTACACCCTGGCGGCTTGGAACCGCAACGAGGACATCCAATTGGAGGTCTTCGACGACTACTGGGGTGAGCCTGCCACGCTCGATGTGCGCATCGAGCAGGTTCCCGACTCCGACGTACGGGTGCTCGGGCTGCGGGCTGGCGAATACGACTCCATCGAAACCGACCCGACCTTTGTCGCAGACCTGGAAGACGCCGATGGCGTAACGGTCTTCACCGGGGGATGGTTGCTGGAGCCGGTTCATGTCGGCCTCAACCTCGACATCCAAGAGGACGCGTTGCCGCCCGGGGACACAGTCCCGGCGGACTTCTTCTGGGATCCGAAGGTACGCCAGGCGTTCAACTACGCCTTCGACTACACCGGATTCATCGACGGCGGATTGGTTGGTCTTGGCGGCGTCGTCCCGCACTACCTGCCGCAGGGAATGCTCGCGTACGACGACTCGCTTCCTCGCTACGAGACAGACCTGGCTCGCGCCGAGGAGCTGTTCCGGGAGACCGGGTGGTGGGATGAAGGCTTCGAGATGACGGTGCTCGTCGAGGAGGGCGGCATCTTCGAGACGGCGGGTCTCGTCATGAAGGACTCGCTGGAAGGCCTCAACCCGAACTTCATCATCAATGTCCTGGCGGTGGTCGAGCAGCAGTTCGACGATGCACACGCGGCGGTACCGTTCGAATACCCAGCGTGGATCAAGAACGCCGATCCGTTCGGTGACCCGGCGGCGTTGTTCGCTGCCTATTACCACCCGGACGGGGAGTGGGGCGACGTTCACAAATTCCGCAACGGGTTCCAAGATGCGGACGGCATCGCCGCTCTGATCGACGAGGCCGCTGTGTCTGTGGACACCGCGCGCCGGATCGAGATCTACCAGGAACTGACCCGGCTCCTCTTCGATGATCCGATGTGGATCATCCCGGGGAACGAGCGGGCCCTCATGGCCCACCGCAGTTGGGTGCAAAACTTCGACATGAACCCGCTGTGGCCGCGGCCCAGCCTGAAGTTCCAGTTCTTCGACAAGTAGACAGGGCCAAACTTATGTGCACCCGACCCGTAAGGTCGGGTGCACATTCGCATCAGGAGCCGCAGTGAACCATCGAGCGGACTAGATCACGCATGCAGATTCGCGAGTACATCATCCGACGGCTGCTGATCCTCCCGCTCATCGTGGTGGGGACGTCGATCATCGTGTTCACCATCGGTCGGGTCGGTGGTAATCCCATCGCCATCTACCTCGAGCACGAGATGACGCAAGAGGAAGTGGCGGAGCTCGAGGACCGCTACGGGCTCAACGAGTCGCTCCCGGTGCAATACATCGCCTGGGCGGGAGGGGTACTGCGCGGCGATCTGGGATACTCCGGAGTAGCGGCGGCTCCTGTGATAGAAGTCATGCCGCGACGCATTGGCGCCACCCTCGAATTAGCGGTGGCATCGGCCATCATCGCTGTGGCACTCGGGATCGCCCTCGGTACCTTCGCCGGGGCGAGGCGGAACCGCCTTCCGGATCACGTCACGCGGATATTCGCTGTCAGCGGAGCCGCCACGCCCACCTTCTGGTTCGCCATCGTGCTCCTCATCATTTTCTGGGTGAACCTGGGGTGGTTCCCCATAGGCCGCTCGGACGCCGTCATCTTCGCATCGATCTCCCATCCCACCGGGATCTACACGCTCGATGCCGTGCTGGCCGGCAGCTTCACGGCACTGCGCGACGCCGTCTGGCACCTGGCGTTGCCGGCGCTCACCCTGGGTTATGGGTCGACCGCCATCATCACTCGCATGATGCGCTCGTCACTGGCCGAGGAGCTCAACGAGGATTACGTGGATGCGGCCCGGGCGAAGGGACTGCCGGAGCGTCTGGTTCTTCGTCGCCACGCCCGGCGCAACGCCCTGATTCCCACTGTGACCGTCATCGGACTCGGCTTCGGGTTCCTTCTTCAAGGAACGGTGGTGGTGGAGATCATCTTCATATGGCCGGGAATGGGGCGGTGGATGGCCGACGCGGTGTTGCGCGGAGACCAGGCGACGATCATGGCCTACGTTCTGTTCACCAGCATCCTCTTCCTGGTCGTCAATCTGGTCGTCGACATCGTTTACGCCTACCTCGACCGACGCGTCGTGCTGGGAGCCTGAGTCATGGTCGATACCGAGCATCGGCAACGTTCTCCCTTCTTCACCTCCCGGGCGCTGGCTATTCGTGCCCGCCGTTTTGGCGAGGTCGCTCGCGACGTCCTGCGCAACCCGACCACCACTCTGGGTCTCGTCATCATCGTTACCTTGATCGGACTGGCGCTGTTGGCGCCGATTCTCACAGAACCAAACGTCCCGGACGCTTATCAGATGCCGAGAGACTGGGGGGCCTTGAACCTGCCGCCGGGGTCACCCGACCATCTCCTCGGCACCACCTCCACAGGTGGAGACGTTCTTTACGGCGTGCTGTGGGGTGCTCGCACCTCCCTCCAGATGTCGGTGATCGTGGTCGGGATCACGATGGTGGTCGGCACGATGATGGGCAGCATCGCCGGTTTCATCGGGGGCAAGGTCGACGAGATCATCATGCGCTTCGTCGACGTGCTGCTCGCTATCCCCGAGCTGATCTTTGCTCTCGCTATCGCCGCCGTCCTCGGGCCCTCGTTCGCGAACATCATCTTCGCCCTGACGGTCGTGTTCTGGGTGAAGTACGCCCGGATCATCCGCGGGCAGATCATCCACGTGAAGAACAACGAGTATGTCGATTCCGCCCGAGTGATAGGCGACTCGCAGTTCAACATCTACCTCAAGGACGTCCTGCCGAATTCCGTCACTCCGGTGATCGTGCAAGCAACTCTCGACATGGGGAACATCGTCCTCGTCGGCGCCACCCTCAGCTTCATCGGTCTCGCCGAGGCGGGTCTGGCCGAGTGGGGCGTGCTGGTAAGTGAGGGCCAGGCCGGTATCTCCGCCGGTCGCTGGTGGGCGTCGACGATACCTGGTGCCATGGTCTTCCTGTGGGCTCTTGCGTTCAACTTGTTCGGCGACGGTCTTCGTGACGTGCTCGATCCTCGGACTGAGGGTCGATGACGGTCTCGACGAGGGAGCCTCCTGCCGCCAAGACGAGGTCTCTCGTCGCCTCTGTCGATGATCTGAGGATCCATTTCGACACCAAAGCCGGAGTGCTCCACGCCGTTGACGGGGTCTCTTTCGATATCTTCGACGGGGAGATCCTCGGTCTCGTTGGGGAGACCGGTTGCGGCAAGAGCGTCACGGCGCGCTCGTTTCTCCGTCTCATACCCACGCCGCCCGGCAACTACGCCGGCGGTCGTATCGATTTCTGGACGAAGGAAGCCCGGCACAGCGGTGGGGCACCGATCGACCTTCTCACGGTGTCCGACTCCGAGATGCGGAGCATGCGCGGCAACCGCATCGCGATGATCTTCCAGGACCCCGGCAAGGCCCTCAATCCTGCCCTGTCGATCCGCGAGCAGGTGGTGGAGGTCTTCTACCAGCATCGAAGTGAGGAGCTACTCGACGGCTGGAGTGGCGGAGCGCCCCGTGCCATCCGCCGCGCCGCTTCTCAGCGCTCCGGCAAGTTCGAATGGCTGGCCTTCAAGGTGCCGCCACTCCGCTCTCACAGCAGACGCCTCAACAGGAGGATCGATGAGATGGTCGGCGACGCCCTCGCCGAGACCCAGATCGCTAACCCGCGCAAGGTCATGGCGAGCTATCCGCATGAGCTCTCTGGAGGGATGAAGCAAAGGGTGATGATCGCCCAGGCCCTTGCCTGCAACCCGGACCTCCTCATCGCCGACGAACCAACCACTGCGCTCGACGTCACCATCCAGGCGCGCATCATGGAGCTGATTCGCGAGCTGCAGCAAAGCCATCAGACGTCGGTGCTCTACATAAGTCACGATCTATCGCTGGTGCGGCGAATCAGCGATCGGATCGCAGTTATGTATGCCGGTCGCATCGCCGAGATCGGACAGACTCAGGAGATCTTCCACGACCCGCGGCACCCCTACACCAGGGGCTTGCTGGCGGCGATTCCTTCCCTGGCTCACAAGCGGGGGGAGCTGGCAGCGATCGAAGGCACCGTGCCCGAGTTGATCGACCCGCCATCGTCATGTCGTTTCAGCACCCGGTGCTCCTTCGCCACGGAGATCTGCGGCCAGTTGGACCCGGCCCTAGATGCACGGCCCGGCATTCATGCGGTCGCCTGTCACGCCTACACCTCTCCGCAAGAGCTGGGAGTCAGGCCCGACCAACTACCCCGACTCGATCGGACCGTCTTATGACGACCCTGCGCCCTGATCCCCTCGAGGCCGGACTCCGGGCAGACGACGAACCGGTCATCACACTTCGCGGCGTCGAGAAGTACTTCCCGGTCCGCGAGGGGGTTCTGCAGCATGTCGTCGGCCACGTGCGGGCGGTCGACGGCGTCAGCTTCGAGATAATGCGGGGCCAGACCCTCGGGCTGGTAGGTGAGAGCGGCTGTGGAAAGACGACGCTGGGACGCTGCATCGCAGGGCTCACCGATACGACGGGCGGAGGAATCTACTTTCGGCTCTCCAGGGCCGACCTCAGGTTCCTGGATGAGATGGACGCCGTTGCCGAAGGTCAGAGAACCGCGGAGCAGCAGGCCAGGGTGGAGAGCATCGAACGCGCTCATCGCATCGATCGGATGAAGGGCGAAGCGTGGCGCAGCTACCGCCGCAACTGTCAGTTCGTGTTCCAGGACGCCTTCAGCTCGCTCAACCCGCGCCACCTGGTGAAAGACATCGTCGGCCGGCCACTGCGCGTCTACAAGGAGGCGTCCGGTGCGGAGTTGACGGAGCAGGTAGTCACCCTCCTCGAGAGCGTTGGGCTGGGAAGGCAGCATCTCTACCGTTATCCCCA
>JAOTWH010000071.1 GCA_029863035.1 Acidimicrobiia bacterium
ATCATCCGGCAGGCTCATCACTTTGCCGAACATCTCGTCGGCTGAGTCCTTGACCGAAATGAAGTTGTCATAGCTCTGCGACATCTTGCGGGTGCCGTCGGTGCCAACCAACAGGCCTGTTGTCATCGCGACCTGGCCGGGCTGGCCGTGCTTGGCCTGGAGCTCGCGTCCCATCAGCAGGTTCCACAGCTGGTCTGCTCCCCCGAGCTCGATGTCAGACTCCACGGCCACTGAATCCATTCCTTGCAGCAGCGGGTACATGAACTCGATGAGCGAGATGGGGTCGTTGTCTCCGTACCGCTTGGCGAAATCGGCACGCTCCATCATCTGCGCCAGGGTGACTTTGGAAGCCAGGTCCAACACCTCGGGCATGTTCAGCTTCGACAGCCATTCCGAGTTGTATCGGATCTCCAAATTGTCCGGGCTCAATAGGTTCTTCACTTCCCCCAGCACCGACGAGGCGTATTCCTTGACTGCAGCGTCGTCCAGCCGCTGGCGGGTTTCGCTCTTGCCAGAGGGGTCGCCGACTTGGGCAGTGAAGTCGCCAACGATCAGCACGGCGGTGTGGCCCAGCTCTTGGAACCGTCGCAGCAAACCGATGACGACTGCCCACCCCAGATGCACTTCGTGGGCAGTGGGGTCGAGGCCCAGCTTCACCCGAAGCGGCTTGCCTTTGGCGAGTAGCGCGGCAAGTTCAGGCTCTGGGACCACCCGCTCCACGCCTCGCATGAGGATCTCGAGTTGTTCTTCGGCCGCCAGCATTGGCGGAGGGTAGCGACGGCGGATATCCCTGCCTGACAAGCGAAATCCCGAGTTTGGCGGCCCGCCAGGCTTACCGTTCATCGGTGAAGCGCTGGCTCACATCGCTGGCCGCTTTAGCGGTCGTTGCTTCGGCGTGCTCGGTCGAGCCCCTGCAAGATCCGGGGCTTGGGGAGCGCGGCCTGTCGACCGTCGTCTACGCCTCAGACGGAACAGTTCTTGCCACCTGGCATGCGGAAGAGGACAGGACCCTTGTCTCATACGACGAGCTACCGAAAGTTCTGCTCGACGCGGTCGTTGCCATAGAGGATGAGCGCTATTGGAGCCATCCCGGTGTCGACCTGCGAGCAGTTGCCCGAGCACTCTTCGCCAATGTAGAGGCAGGCGAAGTGGTCGAAGGCGGCTCGACTATCACCCAGCAATACCTCAAGAACGTGTTGTTGACTCCCGAGGTGAGCGTTGATCGCAAGATCAAAGAAGCATCGCTTGCGCTGCAGTTGGAACAGGGACTGACGAAGGAGGAGATCCTCGAGCGATACGTCAATACGGTCTACTTCGGCCACGGTGCGTACGGCGTGGGAACCGCAGCGCAGCTCTACTTCGGCGAGGATACGGGGGACCTGACGCTGGCGGAAAGCGCCATGCTGGCCGGACTCATCCAAGCGCCGGCTTCGTCGGACCCCTACGTCGACCCCGAACCCACGCTCGAGCGAAGGCGCGTGGTGCTGGAGAAGATGGGCTCGCTGGGGTGGATCACCCCGCAGGAGGCAGCCGACGCCGACGCCGAACCGCTGCTGCTCCAGCCGATCGTGAACGACACCAAGGCCCTCTATCCGTATTTCACAGAAGAGGTGAAGCGGCGATTGCTGGCCGATCCCGCCTTGGGCGAAACCGCGACCGATCGATACAACGCGCTGTTCCGAGGCGGGCTCCGCATCTACACCACCATCGACCCGATCGTGCAGGAGTCAGCCCAGGCCGCCCTGGCCAGCGTTCTCCCCGACGGTGGCCCATCGGGAGCGCTCACTGCCATCGACCCCAGAACCGGACATGTTCTCGCCATCGTCGGTGGCAAGGACTTCTACGACCCAGACGACCCCGTGGCCCAGTTCAACCTCGCCACCCAGGGGTATCGCCAACCGGGATCGGCATTCAAACCATTTGTGTTGGCAGCAGCCTTGGAGCAAGGCTTCGGGCTCGACTCGGTGTTCGAGGGAGGCCAGAAGGTCGAGATAGTCACGAACTCAGGGCCATGGTTGGTGGAGAACTACAACGGCGCCTCGTTCCCCAATCTGGCTCTTGCGGAAGCGACCGTGTTCTCGGTGAACGTCATCTTCGCCCGACTGGTCGAGGCGATCGGACCCGAGGCGGTCGTCTCCTTGGCCACCGCCTCGGGTATCGGCTCGGACCTGCAGCCGTTTCATGCGGTGGCGCTGGGCGCTCAAGAAGTGTCGGTGATCGACATGGCTTCGGCCTTCGGAACGTTCGCAGCGGACGGCATCCACATAGATCCGATCTTGGTGACCTCGATCGAAACCCATGACGGCATCAACGTCTGGCAAGCGACGCCGATCGTGACCGAAGTGATGGACAAGAGCGTGGCTCGCGAGGTCACCGCGGCCTTGGGAGAGGTGGTGCAGAGGGGTACCGGCCAACAGGCTCGCATCGGTAGGCCCATAGCTGGCAAGACAGGCACGTCACAAGAGCATCGCGACGCATGGTTCGTGGGCTACACCCCCGAGATGGTCGCGTCGGTATGGGTGGGGTTCCCTGAAGGGTTGATATCGATGCAGTACCCGGCAACCCCCTTCAACATCACAGGAGGAACCTGGCCTGCTCAGATCTGGGCCCGCTTCGCTTCGGGAGCCCTGTCGGGCACGCCTTACGGCCAGATCGCCTCGGCTTCCGCTGATGGGTTGACGACGGTTGAGATCGACACGTCTACGGGCTTCATCGCCGGTCCGCTGTGCCCGCGTCAGCACGTGCAGCGACTTCAGGTGCCGATCGACCAAGCCCCCACGGTGATCTGTCCAATCCACAACCCGCAAGGACTCACCGAGATCGGCGCCGGGTCGACTCCCGACCTCATTGGTCTGGGAATCGACGAAGCGGTGGCCCTCCTGACGCAGCTTGGTTATCAAACAACGGTCGATTGGGACATTCCGGGGCCGCTGGCGCCTGGAACGGTCTACGGCCAAGACCCCTCTCCTGGCATTCCGGCCCAGGCCGGGTCCCAGGTTCGGCTCACCGTCGCAGGACCCGAGCCGGGCTCGGTGGTGCCGCCATTGCTTGGTCGCAGTGTGAGCGACGCCATCGCCTTGTTGGATGAGATGGGCGTTGAGGTGACCGTCTTCACCGAGGCCGAGTCCGATGGTGAGTCAGCCTCGGCGCGGCCCGGCATGGTGTGGAAGCAAGAGCCCGGAGCGGGAACCGTGCCAAACGGTGAAGTTCGGTTGTGGGTGAATCCGTAGCTATACATCTGCTCGCTGGACCGGCAGGTCGCTCTGTTATGCATCCCGGGGCTGGCCAGCGAGCGGCTGCCGCTATCGCTTCCGGCTGGATCGTGGCTCGGCCGCCGGCCTCGCCTGGTTCCAACCCCGTGCAGCATCGGCGCGCCCGCGCTGATGGCTGATTTCTGAAAACTGAATACTTCTTCAGCCGCTAGCCACGAAGCGCCATTTGCGATCCTGCGCGTTACTAATGCCGATTCGGGGCGTCGCCTTGATCTTTGGTGGCAACTCACCCTCGAGCAAACGCACACTTCCTCGACCAAGAAGATTGGCTCCGTTGTCTTCGCCTGTGACGCCCAGCGCCTGACACAACTTGCCGGGACCATCTGTTAGGTGGTCTTTCCTACCCCTGCGAGCCACCATCACTTCTCGACCCATGGTGGGCACTCCCCCGCGCAGTAAAACCGCGGCTGCACGACCCTCCTCCCCGATCACCACGTTCATGCACCAGTGGATGCCGTAAGCCCGATACACATAGAGGTGCCACGGCGGCCCGAACATCACGAGGTTGCGAGGAGTACGTCCTCGATAGGCATGGCTGGCGGGATCGTTGCCCCCGTCGTATGCCTCGACTTCGGTGAGTGCAACCTCTGCTCTCTCACCGTGAAAGATGGTTCGCAACCGCCACCCCAACAGACTGCGCGCAACGTCGAGAACATCACCCGTGATATCGGCGGAGGTCACCTTCCGAACGTGTGCAACAGCAACGCCTTGAAGCTGTGGAGCCGGTTCTCCGCCTGATCGAAGATTCGGGACCTGGCGTGGTCGAGAACATCGTCGGTTGCCTCATCACCTCGATGAGCTGGCAGACAATGGAGGAAGATGGCGCCATCGGCCGCCATGTCGAATACCGCTCCGTTCACCTGATACTGCATGAACAGCTTCTTGCGCGCTTCGGCCTCCGCCTCCTGGCCCATCGATGCCCACACGTCGGTGTAGACGACGTGGGCGTCGCTCACCGCTTGGCGCACATCGTTGGTAACGGTGACCGCTCCGGCGTAGGCGTTGGCGGCTGCCAGAACCGAGTCTGCTGGCTCATAGCCGGGGGGCGTTACGATCCTGATCTCCATCCCAGCCATCGCCCCGGCCAGCATCAGGCTGTGGGCGACGTTATTGCCGTCGCCAACGTAGGTCAGCACCGTTTCGGGAAGCGGCCTCGTCTCTGCCACCGTCTGCAGGTCGGCCAGAGCTTGGCACGGGTGCTCCAGATCGGATAGAAGATTGATGACCGGCGCTTCGGCGTTGTCGGCCAGCGTCACAAGGTCGTCATGGCTGAAGACCCGAAACGCCAAAGCATCGAGATACCGATCGAATACCTTGCCAACGTCGGACACTGCCTCGCGCTTTCCCAGGCCGATCTCGTCAGCCTTTAGAACGATGGGCGTCATTCCCAACTCCGCTGCCCCAACTTCTGTGGAGATCCTGGTCCGAGCCGAAGGCTTCTGAAAGAACAACCCGATGCTCTTGCCGCTGAGCGCCCCGGCGGATGCCGTCGAATCCTTCTTAACGGCGGCAGCCTTGTCCAACACCTCGATGAGCTCCGACGGAGCCATATCAGCAACGCTCAGGAAATCGTTCATCGAGTACCTCCCTCTGCGGTCCTCAGTTTGGCACCCGTTGCGGACTCCGCGCTCGCTGCGATGGCCTGGCGGATCGGTGCCACCTCTTCGTCGGTGAGTGTGCGATCGAGCGCCCGAATCGTGAGATGGAACGCAAGCGACTTACTGCCGGCAGGGAGCGGGTCGCCGCGGAACTCGTCGAACACTTCGACCTTCTCCAGTAGCTCGCCACCACTCGATCGGATGGACTCCACAAGCTGACCGGCCGACACCGACTCTTCGCACTCGAAAGCAAGGTCGAAGACGACGGGTGGATAAGCCCCCGCCGGCCGATACTGCCACAGACCTGGATCCGCCAACAATGCCTCGAGCATCAACTCCCCCGCCGCCACTCTTCCATCGAGGTTGAAGGCTCGGGCAACCCGTGGATGTAGCTCGCCAATCACCCCGACGGCTTGGCCATCGATAGCGATTTCGGCGGCTCGTTCCGGATGGAAGGGCGCTGATCGAGTCGCACTCACTGAAACCCTGTCGGCCACGCCCATGGCGCGAGTCACCATGTCCCATGCCCCGGTCGCATCGAGAACATCCCGATCGAGTCCCGGGCCGAACCATCCCCCGCCGGCGCTGCCGACCGCGATGAAGGCCAGCACTTCGGGTTGAGCTGGGATGTCATCACTGGAGGGAAGGAACACCTTGCCCGTCTCGAACAGAGCGACTTGGGAGATCTGGCGGTTGGCGTTGTACTCAGCCGCTTTGAGCAGACCCGGCAGAAGCGTGGTTCGCATGACACCCTCTTCCTCCCGCAGCGGGTTGACCAGGCGGATTCCCGCTCGACGTGGGTCACCGGAGGGCAGCCCGAGCCGATCCAGATCGGCCTGCCCGATAAAGGAGAAGGTGATCGCTTCGTGGAAACCGGCGCCGACCATGGCCTGGCTCACCAACCGATAGCGGCGCTGCTCAACCGACAGGCCTGCCCCGGGGCCGGTTGCCACCGAGTTGGGGAAGTTGTCGTACCCGTGGAAACGCGCCACCTCTTCCACGAAGTCGACAGATCGAGACACATCGGGCCTTCTCGTGGGGACGGTCACCGTCAGTGGGTCATTGCCGCTGGTACCGAAGCCGAGCGGCTGCAGGATGTCGACGACGTCTGCGGATGCGAAGGCGGTGCCGGTGACGCGCTCGATCTCGACCAAAGGCAGTTCCACATCCCACGGTTCGATGGGTACCGGATACGCGTCGGTTACTCCCCCCAAGGTCCCTCCGGCGTGTTCCACCAGGAGTTGTGCCACCCGGTCGGCGGCGCGGCGGGGGGCGTTGGGATCCATTCGCCTCTGGAAACGCGAAGATGCTTCGCTGTGAAGGCCCAACCGCTGGGCCGTGAACAGAACGGAGGCCGGATCGAAGTAGGCCGCTTCAACGATCACCTCTGTTGTATCTTCCCCCACTTCTGTTTCCGCGCCCCCCATCACTCCGGCCACCGCCACGGCTCGATCGGGCGTTGCCACGACGATGTCGGATGGCTCGAGAACTCGCTCGCTGTCGTCAAGTGTTGTGAGCTTCTCGCCTGCCTCGGCGCGTCTCAGCACGATGGAATCGCCAAGCTTGTTGGCATCGAACCCATGGGTGGGGTGACCCAACTCGATCATGGCGTAGTTAGTGGCGTCCACCGCATTGCTGATGGGCCGCACGCCTACGGCGCGCAGTCGCAACCGAAGCCACATGGGCGATGGCCCGATGTTGACGCCCTGCACCCGTCGGGCAACGAAACGAGGGCAGCCGTCGGGGTCTTGGATCTCGACTGACGGGCCACCATCGAGGTCGGGCAGATCGATGACCGGCTCCTTGAGGGGTACTCCGTATTTGGCCGCCAGCTCTCTGGCCAAGCCAACCACAGACATGCAATCGGGACGGTTGGGGTTCACTTCCACCTCGATGGCTGTATCGGGGTACGGCACCAACGTGGCGAAGTCGGTACCCACAGCTACGTCGGGTCCCAGAACCAAGATGCCTTCATGGTCATCGCCCAGGCCCAGCTCGCGCTCCGAAGCGATCATCCCGGGAGAGTTAACGCCCCTGATCTCCTTTTCGCCAACTTTGAACCCTCCGGCCAATACGGATCCGGGCTTGGCCCAAGCCACAACAGCGCCGGCTTCAAAATTCCACGCCCCGCACACCACTTCTGTCTCCGATGAGCCGTCGTCGAGTGTGGCCAGCCTCACCTTGTCGGCGTTGGGGTGGAACCGAACCTGCACCACCTTTGTCACCACAACGCCGGAGAAGTCAACCGAGAGAGGCTCCATGGCCTCGAGGGCGAACCCGAGATCGGCCAGGGCGTCCGTGATCTCGACAGCGTCGTCGGTTGGCAGGTCGACGAACTCCCTGAGCCAATTCAGAGTGAACTTCATCGGAATTGTCCGAGGGTGCGAAGATCGGACTCGAAGAAGACCCGCAGGTCGGATATCCCGTGGCGCACCTGAGCGAAACGATCGACGCCGATACCGAAGGCGAAGCCGGTGAGCTTGGTCGAGTCGTAACCCGCGGTCTCGAGCACGCTGGGATGGACCATGCCGCAACCCAGGAGCTCGATCCATCCTTGATTCGCGCAGACCCGACACCCCGAGCCGTCGCAAGCGAAGCAGGACACGTGCATCTCGGCCGAGGGCTCGGTGAAGGGGAAGTAGTTTGGAAGGAACCTGACTTGCCTCCCTGAGCCGAAGAACCGATCTGCGAACACGCCGAGCGTGCCTTTGAGATCTGCGAAGGTGATGTTCTCGTCGACCGCCAGGCCCTCGAGTTGATGGAACACCGGAGAGTGGGTCGGATCGATCTCGTCTCGACGAAACACCCTTCCCGGGACTACCAGGTACACCGGTGGGTCGTTCGCCTCCATGAATCGCGCCTGCATGGGAGAGGTGTGGGTGCGCAGCACCACGGTGCCGTCTCCGTAGTCCAGATACAGGGTGTCGGTCTCGGCCCGGGCTGGGTGATCTGGCGGAATGTTGAGCGCGGTGAAGTTGTAGTAGGCGGTCTCGGCTTCAGGCCCCGTGGCCACCGAGTACCCCATCGATACGAAGATATCGACCATCTCTTCGAGCACCTGGGTGAGCAAGTGGTGGGTGCCACGAGCGGGAGTCCTTCCCGGCAGAGTGACATCGAGTCGATCGGCGGCAAGGGAAGAAGCGTCGGATTCGATCTCGAGAACGGAGCGTTTGGCGGCGATGGTGCCGCTGATCTGTGACGCCACCCGATTGATGAGCTCGCCAAGCTGTTTCCGCTCGTCGGGGTCGGCCGCTCCCAGGCCCCTTCTCAGCTCGGCCAGCGCCGAGCGCTTGCCGATGGTGTCGGCCTGGATGGCCTCCAACTCGTCGAGTGATGAGGCGGCCTCGATCCTGTCGGCTGCGGTTGTCTCCAGCGAGGCCAGCTGACCATTGATGTCTTCGCTCACCGCCGAGAGCCTACGACTCGCTGCCGGAGCCATCCACCTTTGCTCCGTAAAGGGCATATGCCAGTATCGAGCCGGCCACGCCGGCGTTGAGGCTCTCGGTTCCCCCTGGCATGGCCAGGGCTACCACCTCATCCGATGCGCCGACGACTTCCGGCGGCAGACCATGCGCCTCGCTGCCGACCACCAGCGCACTGCGCAGCCCAATGTCCACGCCCGACGGAGAGTTCCCTTCGCTCGGCACGGATGCGATCACTCGATAGTCCATCGACTTGAGGTGCGCGATCGACTTGACGTCCTCCATCCCAACGGTGAAGTGACCGCCCGCTCCCGATCGGAGCACCTTGGGTGCCCACACGTCGGCCGTGCCCGGCCCTACCAGCAGATCCAGCTGGAACGCCTCTGCCGTGCGTATCAGTGTGCCAACGTTTCCGGGATCGGCTATCTGCCACAACACGATCGCATGGCTGCGCCGCGCCGGGTTGGGATCGACCTTCACCACCGCTATCGGGCCGCGCGGGCTCTCGGTTCCCGCCACTCGCTCCAGCACCGGCTGGGTGACCGTTAACAGCAGCTCTGGCCCAACGAGGGCGGCCGTTTCGACGTCGTCCTCCAGCGCGAAAACCAGTTCGATCTCCGCTCCAGAAGCCAAGGCCGCCTCCACCAGGTGAGGACCCTCGGCCAGGGTCAAGCCTGTGTCGCGGCGATGCTTGCGTTGGTGCAGCTTGGCAGCCCGAGTGACGCTCGGGTTGGAACGCGAGCTGATAGTCATGTGCGGGCAGCCGACTACTTGGAGGCGGAGTTCGCTGCTTTCACCAGTTCGCCGAAGGCCTTGGGATCGTTCACTGCCATGTCCGCCAGGATCTTGCGATCTACGTCGATGTCCGCCTGCTTGAGGCCCGACATGAATTGGCTGTACGTGGTGCCGTTTTGGCGGGCCGCGGCGTTGATACGGGCGATCCACAATCGGCGGAACTCGCCCTTGCGGGCACGCCGGTCGCGGTGAGCATCGCTGTGAGCATGCATCACCTGTTCGCGAGCGGTGCGATAGCGGCGACTCCTGGCCCCCTTGTAGCCCTTTGCCTGGTCCAGGACCTTGCGGCGGCTCTTCTTGCCGTGGACTGCCCTCTTTACTCGTGCCATGGCTCCTCCTCAGCGTCCCAACATTTTTCGTACCCGAGGCAGGTCGGCGCGGTTGACATCGGCGTCACCTTGAGATCTAGCCCAGCGAGTGTTGCGCTTCTTGTGACGGTTATGACCGCGCCACGACTTGCGGCGCCGGATCTTGCCGGTGCCGGTGGTCTTGAACCGCTTGGCGCCGCCTTTGTGCGTCTTCTGTTTTGGCATCTCTATCCCTCTACCGGTTCGGCTTCTATCACGGCTGCGTCACCGTCAACCGATGCATCGTCCAGCGCCTCTTCGGCGCTCAGTTCCGCATTCGCCGACTCAACTTCGGCCGCCGACTCAATTTCGGCCGCCGCCTCTTCCGCTGCAGCCTCGTCGTTCGCCGCTCTGGCGGCCGCCTTGCGACGGGCCTTGGCCTTCGGATCCGGCACCAACAGCATCGTCATGTTGCGACCCTCAAGCGACGGAGGCGTCTCGACCACTGCGATTCCTTCGAGTTCGGCAACCATCCGGTCCAATAAAGCCCTTCCGAACTCGGGGTGAGTGACCTCACGGCCCCGGAACATCATCGTGACCTTCACCTTGTGGCCTTCCATCAAGAAGCTCACTGCCTTCTTGTTCTTGGTGTCGAAGTCGTGATCATCGATCTTGGGGCGGTATTTGACCTCCTTGATGACTGTCTTGACCTGGTTCTTGCGAGATTCGCGGTTCTTAACCGATTGCTCGTAACGGAACTTGCCATAGTCCATCAGTCGGCACACCGGAGGCTTCGCCTCGGGGGCCACCTCGACGAGATCCATGTCCAGCTGGTTAGCCAGCCATAGGGCCTCTTCCTTGGTCTTCACCCCGATCTGAGAACCGTCGGGTGCCACCACCCGCACTTCCTGGGCCTTGATTTTGTCGTTGACACGCAGCTCTGCGATAAATGGACTCCTGATCTTTGCGAACTAGAAAAGCAGCAAGAGAAAACCTTGCTGCT
>JAOTWH010000267.1 GCA_029863035.1 Acidimicrobiia bacterium
ACGATCAGCGTCGCTGCCTTGGAACGGCTGGGGAGTCTGGCGACCAACGCGACCAACGCCGCGACGCTGATCGTCATCGACCACCATGCGTCCAACGAGGGCTTCGGCGACCTCGACATCATCGACCCAACGGCTGGGGCAGCCGGGCAGCTGGCCTACGCACTCATCGGTCGCCTCGGGTGGGATGTCACCCCCGAGGTTGCCACGGCTTTGCTGGCTGCCATCGTTGCAGACACAGGGCGATTCCAGTACTCATCCACGACTTCAGAGCTCATGAGGATCGGTGCCGATCTGGTCGACGCCGGCGCCCACCCAACCGAGGTGGGGCAGAACCTGTTCGAGAAGGTGCCGTTCGGGTACCTCCAGGTGATGAGCGTCGTGGCGGCGCGTGCCGAGCTCGACCCCGAGAGGTCGTTGGTTTGGTCTGTCGTATTCCATGAGGATTTGAAGGCGGGCAACATCACCTACGAGCACGCCGACGGCTTGATCGACAACATCAGGATCGCCAACGAAGCTGAAGTGGCGTTGCTGCTGAAGGAAGTGGAAGCCGGCTTCAAGGGCAGCCTTCGTAGCAGGGGCCGTATCGATGTGTGCGCTATCGCTGCTGGGTTCGGTGGGGGAGGCCACCACAACGCGGCAGGCTTCAGCCACCCCGGTCCACTCCAAGACATCGTTGCGGCCGTCAAATCCCATCTCGATGCCTGACGGCTTCCTCCTGATGGACAAGGAGGGCGGTTGGACCTCGCACGACGTTGTAGCGAAGGTTCGCTCCATCGTCGGTGTCCGAAAGGTGGGGCACGCCGGAACGCTCGATCCCATGGCGACCGGCCTCTTGGTGCTCGCGATCGGTAGAGCAACGAGACTTCTCCGTTTCATCCAGGAGCTCGCCAAAACCTACGAAGCGGAGGCGCTGTTCGGTGTCGCCACCGACTCACTTGACGCCGACGGCGAAGAGCTCGAACGCAAGCCGATGTCGGTCACTCGGAGCCAGGTCGACCAGGCGTTCGCCGACCTGGCGGGCGACATCCTTCAGATCCCTCCCATGGTGTCTGCCGTGAAGGTGAAGGGGGAACGACTGCACCGCATCGCCAGGCGAGGCGAGGAGGTCGAGCGGGAACCAAGGCCGGTGACCATTCATGACATTGCGGTGTCTGACTTTGAGGATGGCGAGTTCCCCGTTGTTAAGTTCACCACCCGGTGCAGCTCGGGGACCTATGTCCGATTGCTGGCCGACGATGCTGCTATTTCGCTCGGCGGACGGGGACACCTCACCGCCTTGCGTCGGACCAAGATCGGTTCCCTGACCGTTGGCGACGCCAATTCGATAGACCAACTTGAAGCCTGCGTGGCAGACGGAGACCTGGAGTCCGTTCTCATCTCGCCAGCGCAAGCTCTGTCACATTTGCCGTCGCTAGATCTCGACCCGTCGCAAGCGGACTTGGTGAGGAGAGGTTCACGACTGGCGGCGGGCAACGGGATGGCTAGCGGGCCAATCCGGCTTCTTGACGGACCGGATCTGGTGGCGGTCTATCGCTGCGACGGTGACAAGTTGATTCCGGAGGTCGTGCTGGCGTGAATGTTCTTACCGGACCACACGACGGCTGGCCTCGTCCCGCTCAGCCAACGGCGGTGGCCGTTGGTGTGTTCGACGGCGTCCACCTGGGCCACCTGGCGCTGCTGGGAGCCCTGGCCGAGACCGGTGCCCCGGTGGCAGTGGTCACGTTCGACCCCCACCCCCTGGTCGTCATCGCTCCCGATCAAGCCCCCCGCCTGCTCTGTCCGCTGTCGGAACGGATCGATCGACTGGCGGCAGCCGGGGTTGACACAGTCGCAGTGGTGAGTTTCGACCACACGATTCGCCAGCTGAGCGCCAATGACTTCGTCGTCGATCTCCTGGTAGGAGCGCTGCGCCCGGCCACCATCGCCGCCGGCCTGGATTTTCGATTCGGCAAGGATCGGGTCGGTGACCTGGCACTTCTGGAGTCGCTCGGTTCGAGTCACGGTTTCCGGGTTTTGAGGGTCGACCTTGTTGGCGAGGGTGGCGGCATTTCATCGTCGCGCATCAGGGAATCGCTCGGCGCCGGGGAAATCGTCACCGCGGCAGAAATGCTGGGTCGTGATTTCGATGTGACGGGGTTGGTGGTTCGCGGGGAGGGTAGAGGGGCGACGGTCGGCTTTCCGACGGCCAACCTCGCGTTGCCCCCCGAGCTGATGCTTCCGGGGCGCGGTGTCTACGCGGTGAGGGCGACGGTCGATGGCGAGATGTACGACGGGGTCGCCAACATCGGAGTGCGGCCAACCTTCGGCGACGACGAAAAGGTCGATGTCCTC
>JAOTWH010000268.1 GCA_029863035.1 Acidimicrobiia bacterium
GCAGGCCAATCCGCCAGCCAAGTCACCGGAACACTGAGCAACTCGAACCGCTAGGCAGACGGCGGTACGGACCCCTTGGAAGAGTTGGCGACAATGCGCCACACGCCAAGTGCCACAACAGCTCCCACGATCGAGCCGATGAGCCCGGCGCGGCGAACAGAGAAGATGGAGCCGGGGCCGATGAGGTTGAAGATGAAACCGCCGACAAAGGAGCCGGCCAGCCCCAGTGCCAGGGTCTGGCCAAGCGTGAGAGGGTCAGGGCCGGGCCAGATCGCCCGCGCCGCACCACCAGCAATGGCTCCGACTATCAACCACCAGACCAAGCCCATTGGGTTCCTCCGCGGCCAAACAGTAGTTGCCATGTGGCAGAATGCTCAACCATGACTCCCACCGAGGCGCGACGGTTCCTTTTCGCCGCTCCCTAGCGGCCGTTTCAGCGCGGGTACCAAACGAAACGGAGGAATCACGAACGACCTAATCAAACGGCACGCAGCCGTCATAGCCCCAGTCTTCGATTTCGACACCGATGTCGAGATCGTGGGTGGCAACGGCGCCTGGCTCACTGACAGCGAGGGTGAGACCTACCTCGATTTCGCCTGTGGCATCTCGGTAACGAACCTCGGGCACAACCACCCGGGCGTGATGGCAGCGGTGCAGGAACAGCTGGGCAAAGTGTGGCATGCAGGTGGCGTGTTCCGCTACGACTCCTTGGTGAACGCCGGTGAGGCGTTGCGATCTGTCACTCCGGACACCATCGACAAGTTCTTCTTCATGAACTCGGGATCGGAAGCGATCGAAGCGTCCGTGAAGATGGCCCGCAAGCTAAGCGGGCGCCAGGGAGTGCTCGTTTTTCGCGGCGGCTTCCACGGGCGCACCATGGGATCGGTCACTTACACCACATCGAAGGCCGAATACCGCGAGGGATATCACCCACTGCTCCCTTCCGTTTTCGTAGCTCCGTTCCCCCATCCATTCAGTTGGGGTATGACTCAAGACGAGGCGGTCGAGTTCTCGTTGCGCGAGCTGGACCAAGTGCTGCGCCACCAGGTGACTCCTCAGGAGGTCGCATGCTTCTTGGTCGAACCGGTTCAGGGTGAGGGTGGCTACTACCCGGCCGGGCAGGCCTTTCTCCAGGGTTTGAGGGACCGAGCCGACGAGCACGGAATACTCCTAATCCACGACGAAGTGCAGACCGGCTTCGGTCGCACCGGCGATTGGTGGACCACCAACACCTACGGAGTAAGACCCGACATCATGGTGTTCGGCAAGGCCATCGCCAACGGCCTCCCCCTCTCCGCGGTGGGAGCATCTGCCGAGCTGATGGATCGTTGGCCAATGGGCAGCCACGGCACGACTTTCGGAGGCAATCCTGTTTCGGCAGCGGCAGCGGCAGCCACCATCGCCGGACTCGCCGAGGTCATCCCCGGTGTCCCCGAGCTCTCAACCCACGCCTTCACCAGGCTTCACGAGCTTCAGGACAGGCACCCCACAGTGGGCGACGTGCGGGGCCTCGGGCTCATGATCGGAATCGAGTTGGTTGACGGCGACGGGAAACCAGATCCGGCGGCCTTTTCCCACATTCAGAAATATGGCGTCGAGAACGGGCTCTTCATCCTCGATTGCGGTCCGGAGGGCAACATCATCCGCTTCATCCCCCCTCTCATCGTCACGAAGGACGAGCTTGACAGGGGCATCGAGATACTGGCCAGCGCAATGACCGACTACGAGAGCCGATGACCGAACGCGTTCTCATTCTGGGAGCCGCTGGCCGCGACTTCCACCACTTCAACGTCGAGTACCGCGACAACCAATCGATCGAGGTGGTCGGCTTCACCGCCACCCAGATCCCCGACATCGCAGGCCGGTCCTACCCGGTCGAGTTGGCCGGCGAGCGCTATCCCAACGGCATTCCGATCTTTGAAGAGGACCGCATGGAGCAACTCATCGACGAGCTCTCTGTGGACCGGGTCGTCTTCGCGTACTCCGATGTGACCCATCTCCACGTGATGCATTTGGCATCTAGAGCGGTGGCCGCCGGAGCCTCGATGGAACTGCCGGCCACCCGTCTCCTCGAATCGAGACTCCCGGTGGTGGCGGTCACTGCCGTACGCACGGGTGCTGGGAAGAGCCCGGCCTCGCGACGAGTGCGACGCATTCTCACCGAGGCAGGCAAACGGGTCGGGGTGGTACGACATCCAATGCCCTACGGAGATCTGTATCGCCAGCGCGTGCAACGGTTCGCCAGCTATGGCGACCTGGCGGAACACAACACGACCATCGAGGAGCGCGAGGAATACGAGTCGCACCTCGAGGAGGGGTCGGTG
>JAOTWH010000072.1 GCA_029863035.1 Acidimicrobiia bacterium
CACCTCGGCCATGGCCTCGACCGCCACCGGATTCACCCGGTCGGCCGGCTCCGAGCCCCCGGAGAACACCTCGACTCGACCGCCAGCCAAATGCCGCATGAACCCGGCCGCCATGGCAGATCGACCGGCGTTGTGAACGCACATGAACAGCACTGCTGGCGTCGATGTCATGGGGCCATCAGGCTATCCCAGCGCGCACCAGGCACTTTCCCCAACATTGTCGCCCGTAAGACTTCGTCGCCGACACGACAAAGCTGGCGTTCGGCGACTCTTGGCTCACCAAACGCAGCCGGCCTGGACGCGAAGAGAGGGGCCGGTCGTCGGCCCCTCTCTGTCAAGGTCGTGATTCGCCTAGTTGGTGCGTTCGATAGTGATGGTCCCGACATCGGTCCAGTCACGGATCTCAGGATCCAGATTGCCGAACTGGCCGAGGCTGCCGGTACCCGTGATCCCGCCGTGGTGGCTGATGACGCCCATCTGGGCCAGGTTGGGGTTGCTCTCGCCGGTCCCCGGAGCCTCTCCGGCGCAGGGTGGCACCAGGTCGGACCGGTTCTCGGTGTTGGCTTCGGTGCCTGCGTCGTACGCATCGAGCGCGGCTGTGTATACGTCACCCACGTTCTTCGGCAGCTTCACGCTGTCCACTCCAGTGAAACCATCGTTGGTGCAGACCAACATGGCAACGAAGGAGAACCTATTGGCTCCTTCTGTGGAGGTGATCTCGAAGGTGGTGGTTTCGCCTGGATGCAGGGGTCCGGGCATCTCGGGGACAGGGAAGCCAATTACGAAGTCAGCGACACCGTTGTTGCCTTCTCGCTCGGCGATGGCCGCTTCGAGATTGCCGTTTTCGGCGATCTGCTGCACTCCGAAAGTCGCCTGTTCGCCAGCGCCGAACACACCGGCATTCTGCTTGTGGGTCGATGCCAGCGGCGGCGTCATTGGCTGACCGCCGGTGTCGTTGGTGATGGTCACCGTGTAGGTGCGAACGCCATTGCTGGCGCTCGCCGTCGGGACAAGAGCTAGAGCCATTGCCGCAACGACAAATAGCAACAAGCCGATTGTTTTCTTGGACATGTTTCCTCCGTTGGTTGGGGACATGGGAGAGACTGCACGGCAAATCTGAACTGGAAAGAAACCCGACATGAATACGCGGGAACCTCATCGATGCCGATGCCGTTAGCCAAAGGAGGGAGGAAGATTGCTAACGCAAACCATTAGTCGGGTGCTGGTCGTCGACGACGAGCCAATGGTGAGAGACGTCGTCACTCGCTACCTGGAGCTGGATGGCATCGAAGTCGTGGCTGTTCGTGACGGTGCTGCGGCACTGGAAGAATGGTCGCGATCTAAACCCGACCTGATCGTCCTCGATGTGATGCTCCCCCATATCGGCGGTCTGGACGTGCTCGGCGAGCTGCGTCGAACCTCCGACGTGCCCGTGATACTTCTCACGGCCAACGGAGACGAGCCCGACCGGATCAAAGGCTTCGACCTGGGTGCCGACGACTACGTGGTCAAGCCCTTCTCGCCAAGGGAGCTAGCTGCGCGAGTTCGTACCGTTCTTCGCCGAGCGACTCCTCAGGACCTCTCTGTTGCCATCGAGGTGGGTGACCTCACGATCGACTCCCTCACTCGCTCAGTCGTGCTCAGTGGCGAAGCAGTAGAGCTGGTAAGGCGAGAATTCGACCTGTTGGTTTTCCTGGCATCGCATCGCGGCCAGGTGTTCAGCAGAACACAGCTGCTCGACCACGTCTGGGACTCATCTCCCGATTGGCAGGACCCTGCCACCGTGACCGTTCACGTAAGACGGTTGAGGAACAAGCTCGGTGATGTCCCCGATCGCTTCATCGAGACCGTGTGGGGTGTCGGCTACAGGTTCACCTCATGAAGTTTGCCGCATGGGTAGCTGCTATCACGGCAACCGCTCTCATCGCCGTGGAGCTTTCCATGCAGCCCAACGGCGCCGACCGTGCGAGCTTCACTGCCCTGTTCGTTGCTGCTGGCGTGGTGACCATCGGCTTGGGGCTGACAATCCCCCGAGTGAGGGCCCTGTCCCGTACGGTTCGATGGGCGTTGTCGATTCCGTCCCTGCTAGCGATCGGCATCGCAGCGGCAACGATTATCGCTGCGACGCAGTTGATGTTCATCTCGCCCCATGACCTGAAGGTTGTGCTCGCGACGCTGGGGATGGGGACTGGCTTGGCCATTGTTCTGTCGCTGCAGCTGAGTTCAGGACTGCAGCGAGACCTGGAAGTAATCGGCCAGACTGCTGACGCCGTTTCACAGGGAGATCGGTCGGCTCGGGCCGGCCTAAGTCGCCCCGATGAGGTTGGTGACGCGGCGCGGGCGCTTGACGGCATGATCGGAAGCGTGTCTGAGTCCGAGACGGCCCAAAGAAGGCTATTCGCCTCGTTGGGGCATGATCTGAGGACACCACTGACGGCCCTTCGAGCCGCAGTTGAAACCCTCGAGGACGGCTTAGTCGATGACCCTCAGCCGTACCTACGAGCAATGGACGCCGACATCAAGGCGATGTCGGGATTGATCGACGACCTGCTGTTGATCAGCCGCCTTGAGACCGGTGCCATCGAGCCGCACCGAGTTTCGGTGGACCTGGCCGAAATCGCCGATGAGGCTGTGGAGGTAGTGGCCCCAATGGCCGCGCGCCGAGGCATCATCGTTACGGTCGAAGCCAGCGGCAACACAACAGTCAACGGTGGGCCCGGCGAGCTGGGGCGGGCGGTTCGCAACTTATTGGACAACGCCCTGCGCCACTCCCCCGACATGGCACGTATCAAGGTCATGATCAGCAACGGAGGTTCAGACGCGACGTTGCAGGTCGTGGACGAGGGACCAGGGTTCGGCCCTGCCATGCTGTCCACGGCCTTCGATGAGTTCACGACGGGAGATTCGGCCCGCCGCCGGGAAGGCTCTGGCTTCGGATTGGGCCTGGCCATCGTGCGCACGGTGGTTGAGGCGCACGGGGGATCTGCCTGGATAGAGCCCGGACCGGGCGGTCGCGTCGCCATGCGCTTGCCGGTCGCTGCATAGCAGACGCCTCAGCCGACCGGCACGTTCAGATTCGACTAGGGTCGAATCACCTACCTCTGAAAGGGGAAACTCATGGGAGACCATCCCAACGCTGATCTGGCTCGCCGCGGCTACAAGGCTTTCGGCGAGGGCGACATGGAGACACTGACCGAGCTGATCGCGGAGAACGCAGTGTGGCACATGGGCGGCGACAGCGCTTTAGCCGGCGATTACAAGGGCCAAGAGGCCATCTTCGGACTGTTCGGAAAACTCGGCGAGATGAGCGAAGGAACATTCTCGATCGAAGTACACGACATCTTGGCCAACGACGACCACATCGTTGTGTTGACCACGGTGAAGGCCGGCGGGTCGAGCGGCAAGACCTTTTCCAGCCACTCTGCAGACACGTCGCACGTGAAGAACGGCCAAATCACCGAATACTGGACATTCGGCTCAGACCAAGCCGGCTTTGACGCCTACTTCTCCGGATAGAGCTCTTACAGACGCCCGACCTGCCTAGCCGGTGAAGACCTGGGTTCCTATGAACCCGGCGACCGATACCACCCCGTACCTAGCCTTGGTGTAGACCGGGTTGAGAATGTTGGCTCTGTGCACTGAACTGTTCATCCACTGGGTGTGAAGTGCTTCGCATCCTGAGCTGTTGACCGCAATGTTCTCGGTTGCCGCCACAATCGCCCACTGCGGTTGGCACATCGCGGCGAGGTAGTGCGAAGCCTGTTAGGCGGATCGCAGTTCGGCATCGATGCGCCGGCCATGTTCCACCGAAGCCTCTATCAACGCGTCCAATGTGTCGGCCTCTGTCCGGAAATTCACGATGCAGGCCCTCAGCGCGAAGTGGCCATCGATCACGGCGTTCGACGGGAAGACGGGGCCCTCTAGCTGGAGGTCCACGAGTATCCGCTCGTTGAGCTGGTCCAGGTACAGCTCTCGGTCCGAGCGGTCGCCGAGGTCTACCGGCACGTACCTAAAGCAAGCGATCGACAAAGTCGGCTCACCAAAGACCTCGAGCTCCGGATGCGCTTGGGCCTGGTCGTACAAGTAGCGGGCTAGCACGACATCGTGAGCGATGCGCCGCTCATAAGCATCCCAACCGTGCGCCAGCAGCGACACCCAGATCTTGAGGGCGGCAAAGCCGCGTGTGAAGTGGGGACTCAAGGCATAGAGGTCGATCCCCCAGCCCGTGGCGTCGGTGTCGGTCCATGTGTAAGCGGCGTCGACCGAGAACGTGTCGGCGAGGTGTTGCCTATCCCGCACCAGGATCGCCGCCCCCGCGATTGGCGTATACAGCCACTTGTGCGGATCGAACCCAATGGAGTCTGCTCGCTCGATTCCAGAGAAAAGGGGACGTAGCGACGAAACCAGCGCAGCGCTGCCCCCGTAGGCGCCGTCAATGTGCAGCCACAGATCGAACTCATCGCAGATGTCGGCGATCTCATTCAAGGGATCTATGGCGCCGGTACCAACCGTGCCGGCCGATGCGACGACCGCCAGCGGCCGGCTGCTCTCCTCCAGGTCGTGCTCGATGGCAGCGCGCAGTGCAGGCACGTTCATTCGGAGCCCATCATCGACAGCGATCTTCCGAAGCCCGGCATCGCCGATGCCGAGCATCTGCACTGCCCGATCGACAGTGTCGTGAACCTCGGCGGAGCAGTACACGGTGAGCTGGGGTCTGCCACGCAAGCCCTCTTTGCGGGCGTCGAAGCCAGCCTTAACAGTGCGGGCGACCGTCAAGCCGATCATGTTCGCCATGGCACCGCCAGACGTGATGAATCCGTTGGCGTGTTCTGGGAGTCCAAAGCGCCCAACGAACCAGCGGATCAACTGCTGCTCGATCTCGGTGCCAGCCGGAGACACCCGCCACCCACCGAGGTTCTGATTGAGACCGGCGGCAATGAGGTCGGCGGCGGCACCGGGGACGGTACCGGCGCCACTTACGTATGCCAGAAAGCCGGGGTGCCCGGGATAGATCGAGCGCTCAAGCGCCATGTCGCGCAGGTAGGCAACGAGCGAGTCGACGGGCATCGGTTCGGCCGGCACCTCGATGGCGACGGCCTCCCGAACTTCGGCTGCGGTCTGCTGCCTCGATACGGGCAGATCGTCATCGAGCCTCGCCAGCATCTCGGTCCAGATATCGAGGGCACGCTCGCCGAACTCTCGAGCCAGTCTTGGGTCCCAATCGAGGTCGCGAACCGGCTCCGGAACTTCAGTCACTAACTAACCCCGCAGCGCCGAAGCGAACAGTCCGGGCAGGTGCCTTATCCCGGGGTCGGCGACGAAGTTGGTGATCTTGCGGCCAACCGCCTTCGACTGGCGATTGGTGACGAACCATTGTGGCTTGGGCGACAAATGGAACGATCCCGAGGCCAACGTGCGCGGGAACGGCCGGAACGGGCCGTATACGACCGACTTCTCCGGCCGGGAGAACAGAAGCGTGTTGTGCACCACGCCGATGCCGCTCTGCACGTGATCGTCGGTCTCGCCGGGGAAGGCTCCCCACGGAGTGAGGCCGAGAAGGAAACCGACGCCGTCCCAGGCGTTGACCCCAACAGTCCCATAGCGCAGCCGGCCGATGGCGTCGCCAAGCTTGGGACCCAGTTCCTTGATCGTCTTGGGATGGATGAGGATGTCGGAAGCCAAGGTGCCCCACAGCTTGTCGTTGCAGAAGTCGACAGCGTTGGACAAGAACTCGGTGGCATCGGCACCGGGCAAGCTGGTCTGCCCATACACCGGAGCGAACGCCTCGTTGTGGAAGCAGTACTCATCTGATGTGGCGTCGAGGCCGGAGATGAAGGTAAGAGGCACGTCGCCTCCCAGCAGCTCAGCATCGGGATATGCGGAAGCGAACGCCCGCTGTCGCTCGGCGGCCTGGGGGTAATAGGAGTCTCGCTGCGGCAGCGCCCTCATGGTTTCCTTGAGAGCCTCGACCAGAGCCGGCCCCTCTTCCCACTGCTCGGGAAGCACCAGCACCTGGGAGGCAATGCAGTTGAAGCCAGCGTTGTGCAGCTTCTGAGTGGCAAGGTGCTCGGCCTGGTATGCGATATCCCGGTCGGTCCATGGCCCAGGCACCACGATGGTCGGAGTCACGTTGCCCAGCTCCGAGGTGACTGTCTTGTCTGTCAACGGCTCGTTGCGCTCCCGGCGCGCCGCGCCATCGGAACCAGAGCCGAACACGATGGCATCGTGGGTCTTGGCTCCGCCCGTGACATGGATGGCGTCGATTCCATCGTGGCGGCACAGGTACTCGCCGATGTCGGCGCCGCCATAACAAAGCGCCGCATAGCCAGCGTCGATGAGCGGAGCGAGGATGGCCTCGAAGACCGGGCCCAACGGATCGTTCAGCGGGTGCATCTTGAGTAAGGCGGTGCGTCCCTCGCCGAACATCTTGTAGATCACATCGAGGGGGGCGATGCTGGTGATGTTCCCAGCTCCGAGAATGAGGCCGACCGATCCCGCCGGCGCTGGGTCTTTATAGAACGTGGCCATCGTCGATGTCACCTCGTTGGCCGTAATGCCGCGTTGCATCCATACCTCAGCCGAATAGCCGTTGAACAGCAGCCTGTCGTAGATGTTGGCCGGAAACACTTTTGCGGTCACCTGACCGTCGCGGCGAGTACGCACGGCGCGGCGCACCAGCGGTGGGGATTCGCCCTTGGCTAGCGAATGCAATGTCTCGAGCTGCAGGTGAAGGGTGGTGAGCAGAGCCCACGGCCCCGACGCCCACTCCTCCCCGATCTGGGGGGCGCCGGCCGCCAGACCCTTTATTTCGCCGCCGATCGCCACCCACTCCTCGGCGTGGAATGCGGCGAGCCGTTTCACCTCTTCAAGTAGTTCGATCTTGCGAGGAATGGGCAGCCGAGCCCACTCGTCCTTGTGGTTGTTGAGCTCCTTGATCTCGTGATCCAACTGGCCAGTTGGGGTGGTCATGGTCACGACAATGCTCCTTGACGGTTGCCCCGAGCCTACGCCTCGGCCAATCCGTCGACTGGTGCTTCGCTTAAGCTCGGGCGCGTAAACTCAACGTCACGAGCGACCAGAAAGGGCAATAAGTGCCTAAGTACATGATGATCTACAAGGGCGAGGCCACCGACATGTCCGACATGACCCCAGAGCAAGGCGCCGAAGTAATGGCCAAATGGGGCGCCTGGATGGAGAAGGTCGGACCGGCTCTCAGCGACATCGGTACGCCATTCGGCCCGGGCGCCTCCAAGGTCGACGACGGCTCCTCCGGCGATTCTGTCCCACTTACCGGCTATTCGATCGTGGAAGCCGCCGATATGAGTGCCGCCAAAGCACTAACAGAGGGACATCCCTACCTCTCGGAGGGCAAAGGCGACTTCGCCATCCAGCTTCACGAGCTGCTGCCGGTTCCTTTCGAGGCCTAACCGAACAACAACCACGCGACGGCCAGCATCAGGCCGTCGCCCCGCGTCTCAGCCCGCAGTGATGCCGCCGTCGATGGGCAGCGCCGCACCGGTGATGAAGGTGGCATCATCAGATGCCAGAAAGAGAACGGCCTGGGCGATTTCGTCTGGGCTGCCTAGTCGACCCAGCGGATGTTTCTGCTCGAACTGGGGCCGCACCACTTCTTGCCCGCCCATGGCCTCCATCTCACCCGCCAACATCGGTGTATCGACGCTGCCGGCGCACACGCAGTTGACCCTGACTCCGTCGGCGGCGTGATCGAGTGCCATCGACTTCGTCAGCAGAACGACAGCACCTTTGGAGGCGCTGTAAGCAGCGATGCCGCGCCCGCCGACCAACCCGACGTATGAGGCGTTATTGACGATCGCTCCCCCACCACCGCCGATCATCAGGGGCAAGGCGTGCTTCGACATCAGAAACGTCCCGAGGGTGTTGACGGCAAAGGTGCTGTCCCACTCTTGTTGTGATGTCTCGATGGTCGTCTTGTCCCGGTAGATGATGCCGGAGTTGTTGAACAACACGTCCAGCCGCCCGAACTCGTCCCGACACCGCTCGACTACCGCCGCACAGTCATCCTCTTTGGTCACATCGCACGCCTGGGCGATCGCCGCCCCGCCCGCCTTCGTCACCTCTTCAACAACTTGGGTGGATCTCTTCTCGTCCCGCGCCGCGACCAACACCTTCGCCCCTTCAGCCGCGAACTGACGAGTTGCGGCACGCCCGATTCCAGAGTTGCCGCCGGTAACGATCACGACTTTGTCGGTGAAACGGTTGGTCATACGCCACAGCATGGTCGGCATGAGCCCAACTCGCCAACCCGGCTTCTAGCGGCAAAAGGATCTCAACCAGAGGCCGTCAGCAAGAAGCCAACTGAGATGGTTTGATTGCCGCTCTCCTCGAGAACCAGAACTTCCAGCTCGTAAACAGTGTCGGGTTCGAGGAACTCATCGGGCACACTCAACGAAGTAGCCGTGGGCGCGACGTGCACGTCGTACACCGGCCGCGACCATCCGTTGGGATCTTCGTGCTCTTCTTTGGTGACGATCACCTCATATCCGGTCACCGTCACATCATCCCCTATGAGTGTTTCTGTGACTGGTTCCCACTCCACAACCAGCCCCGTCATCGGAACGACCGCATCGACGGCGGTTTCAGCGTCTTCGGCCAGACCCGGTGAAACGATCGTCGGCTCGACCGGTATGTCATGGGTGAACAACGCTGTCCCCATTCTCGGGGTACCTTCGAAATCAGTGCCTGAAACCTGATACTCGCCCTCCGGAAAAGCGGCCTCGATATCGGCGATAGAGACCTCAGAGTTCTCTGGCTCACGAGACTCGAAGAAGAGATCGGCCACAGTGAGATCGTTCAGCTGTGCTAACGGATCCACCACCAACACCTGGACGCCTTTGGGATCCCAGATACACAACTCAGACCAGGCTGCTCCGCCGAACAAACCGTGCACACCGGTGTCGGCGTCGGTCGCGTTGTGTTCGATGTAGAGCTTGGCCGTCTCGAATTCCTCGCCTTCGGCTGGGCAATCGGCCGAAGCCGCTGCATCCCCTCCAGAAGGCGTTGTTGTTGATGACGTGGAGCTGTTGCAAGCTGTTGCCACCAGCACGAACGCCACACCTGCTATCAGCTTGAAAGCTCCACTCATGTGTCCTCCTCGACCGCTTAGCTCACGAAAATACGCAGCGACGCCTGAGAATGTCCTGAGGTTCCCCCCAAGGAGCGCACGGCGGAATACGGTCCGACTCGCCGCCGTTGGCTCTGCGCATGGAGACAAAAGAAGCCCTCGAAGCTGGCGGAATCTGCGACATCACTACAACCGGAGCTAAGAGCGGCGAGCCACGCCGCATCGAGATCGTGTTCCACCATTTCGACGGCGAGTACTTCATGACCGGCAAACCGGGTTTCAAGCGCGATTGGTTGGCCAACTTGAAGGCCAACCCCAAGTTCACGCTTCACCTCAAGAGCGGCGTGACGGCGGATGTCGAAGTGATCGCGACGGAAATCACCGAACAGGCTCAACGCGGCGACGTTCTCTACCGCATCCTCACGGAGAGTTGGGGCAACGAGCCCGACAAGGCGAACCACATCCTCGATAGATGGGTCTCGCAGGCGCCACTAGTGAGATTCGAGTTGGTCTAACTCAGCCAGCTGAAGTCGGTGTTGCCGCCGCTGACGATGACGCCCACCCTCTTGCCCGCCAATTGGTCGGCCATCTGACGAACCGCAGCAAGCGCGATCGCCCCAGAGGGCTCGACAACCAGCTTCATCCGCTCCAGGTGGAATAGGGCAGCTTGGCGCATCGGCTCCTCCTCGACCGTCACGACCTCGACCCCCAGCTCGCGCAGGTGGGCGAATGTCACCTCGCTCAGACCGGTGCGGAGGCCGTCGCCCAACGTCTTGGGATCGGTAACCGCAGGCTGCAGTTCACCGGTGGCCAGGGAGCGGAAAGCGTCGTCGGCCGCCAACGGTTCGGCGCCAATCAATCGAGCGCCGTCCCCCAGCGTGGCGCGGACGGCAACGGCTGTTCCCGACATCAAGCCTCCCCCGCCAACTGGCGTTACCACTACGTCCAGATCGGGCACCTCATCCATCAGCTCCAAAGCCGCCGTGCCCTGGCCGGCGATGATGCGCCGATCATCGAATGGATGCACCAGCACACCGCCCGTTTCGGCAAGTACCCGTTCCGTGGTCTGCTCCCTCTCCATGTGGGGGCAGACCACGAGGTCGGCTCCATACCCCCGCATCGCATCGACTTTGGGGGCTGGGGCGTCGTCTGGAACGACAACGGTCGCTTTGATCCCCCGGACGGTTGGGGCGAGGCCC
>JAOTWH010000269.1 GCA_029863035.1 Acidimicrobiia bacterium
GACCGGAGTCGTGAAGTCGCCGCATTCGGCGAGCCGGTCCAGCTGGTCGCGGTCGGTGATGACCACGAACGTCCAGCTCTGGCGGTTCTTGGAACTCCCGGTCCATCGGCCTGCTTCGAGGATCTTTTCCAGATGTTCGGCCGTCACCGGTTCCGGTCGAAAGCGACGGACGGTCCGCAGGCCCAGAACGGAGCGGTAGGTGTCCGGTGCTGGCTTCAACATCATCGGGACTGCAGCATCCGTGACTGCACCATGATGCAGGCATTGGCGAGGTAGTCGAATCCCTCCGCCTGGAGGTACGAAAGCACCTCGGGGCTCTCGGACCCGGGCTGGAGCCACACGGTGGTGTATCCGAGCGCCTTGGCCTCTTGGAGAGACGTCAGAGTCGCCGAAGGCGGGACCACGTAATTGACGATCGTCGGTGTGCGGGGCAATGACTTCAGGTCCGGGTAGGCGCTATCGCCGTCGACGGTGGCGCGATTCGGATTGACGGCGAAAACGTCGAAGCCCTTGGCCTTGAGGTCGCGGTAGGCGACGGATCCGTACTTCGAGGGATTGTCGGTGGCTCCCACGACGGCGACGACGGTCGACGGGTCGGAGAGCAGCTGGTTGAGATCGATCATCTGATCCTTTCGGCGATGAGCTGAGCGGCAATGGAGGCCAGGTCTGCCCCTACCAACTCAGGGGGATCGTCGGGGATTCCCCAAACGACCCCAGGACGAGCCACGAACGCACCATGGATGCCGACGCTGCGAGCTCCGACGATGTCCCAGTCGTGGGCGGCGACCATCAGCGTGGAGTCGAGGTCGGCCCCGAGAACCACGGCGGCGTGGAGGTAGGTCTCCGGAGCCGGTTTGAACCTGCGGACCGCATCGACGGAGATGGCCTTCTCGAAAAACCTCGCCAGTCCCGAGCTATCGAGCTGTTCGGCAACGGTGTCCGAGCTGCCGTTGGTCAGGGTGGCCATTCGGAAACCGGCCTCGGCAAGGCTGGCCAGCGCCGGGGCCACATCCGGATGGGCCGGGAGCCGCCGCATCGACTCGACCAGGGTGACGGCCTCCCCTGAGTCGAGGTCCACCCCGCGTTTGGCGGCCAGCACCATCAAGGCCTCCGCGCCGATGAGCCCGAAAGGCCGGTATCGATCGGTGTGGTTGGCGACGAGGGATCCATGGAGCATTCGAGCGAACCACTCGCCCATGGGGTCGGAGGTTCCAAAGATCCCCGCGAAGCCTCCGCTGAGGGCCTTGACATCCAGCAGGGTCTCGTTGACGTCGAAGAGGAGCAGTTGGGGTGACATCCCAAGACACGGTAGCTGCGGGCAGATCGGGACTTCGAGACGGGACGGGGAGCATTCCGGCCCCCACCCTCGCCTCCGGCCTCCCGTACCATCTCAGACTGGATTTCGACGAGACGTCCACCCGACTGCGCACGGAGGAAGAGATGACCGAGACACTCGAAAACCTGCTGACCGAAGAGAGACTCTTCGCGCCAACCGAAGCCTTCAAGGCGGCGGCGACAGCCCAGGCGGGCATTCATGATCAACCCGACTTCAAGGCGTTCTGGCACCGGGAGGCGCTGGAGAGGATCACCTGGTTCAAGGAGCCGGCCGAAATCCTGGACGACTCGAACGCACCGTTCTTCAAGTGGTTCGCCGATGGCGAACTGAACCTCTCCTACAACTGTCTGGACCGCCACCTGGCCGACCATGGGGACAAGGTGGCCTACCACTTCGTCGGTGAGCCGGGAGATACGAGGGACATCACATACCGAGAGCTCCACGAAGAGGTGAGCCGACTCGCCAACGGGCTCAAGTCCCTTGGCGTGAAGAGAGGTGACCGGGTCGCCATCTACATGGGGATGGTGCCGGAGCTGCCGGTGGCATTGCTGGCTTGTGCGCGCATCGGCGCGGTTCACTCCGTGGTGTTCGGAGGGTTCTCCGCCGACTCGCTGGCAGACCGGATTCTCGATGCCGATGCCCATGTGGTGATCACGCAGGACTCGGCATGGAGGGCCGGCAAGGAGGTGCCGCTCAAGGTCAACGCCGACGTGTCGCTCGAGAGAACACCCGGAGTAACCGGCGTCATAGTTCTCCAGCGCACCGGATCACCGGTGCCGATGGTCGAGGGACGGGATATCTGGTGGCACGACCTCGTTGCAGCGCAGTCCGCCGATTGCGAGCCCGAGGTGCTCAACGCCGAGGACCCGCTGTTCATCCTCTACACGTCGGGAACCACCGGCAAGCCGAAAGGGATCGTCCACAGCCAGGGCGGGTACCTGACCGGTGCCGTGACGACGTTCTCATACGTATTC
>JAOTWH010000270.1 GCA_029863035.1 Acidimicrobiia bacterium
CGGGGCAAGCGGCCGGTGCTAACCCACATCGGTAGGTCGTCCGGGAAGACCTACCGCACTCCCCTCGACGCTCACCCCGTGGAGGGCGGCTACATATTCATCGTCAACTACGGCACCTCGAAGTCCGACTGGGTGAAGAACATCCTTGCCTCCGGAAAGGCCGGCCTCAGCGTTGGCGGTAATGAACTCGGGTTGGTGTCGCCAAGGCTGATCTCCAAGGACGAGGCGTTGCAGCGGCTACCCGAAGGAACGAAGCCGCCGCCGGGTTTCGTGACCGAATTCATGCAGATGGAAACCAGGCCCTAGCCCACCCGAAGTCGAAGGTGCTAGGCCTTCGACTTCTCCCAGACCGAGACGTGCTTGCGGCTATCGCTGGTGAGTCCTCGAGGTCGGATTGGGTGAAGAACATCCTTGCCTCCGGAAAGGCCGGCCTCAGCGTTGGCGGTGATGAACTCGAGTTGGTGTCGCCAAGGCTGATCACACTCTCGTAGAGAAATGGGTCCTCTTGCCCTAGGGCGTGGCCAGTCTTGCCGCAGACTGGGGGGAGAGAACCGCCGGAGGCTATCAAGCTCCGTACGGGCGTCTAGGAGATCACGGGGTGCGTTATGACCGCGAACAAGAAGGAACTCATCGTCGGAGTGTTAGGGGTAGCGGGGCTCATCGTCCTGTTGCTCGGGCTGTTCACGGAGAGCTACGAGTTCATGCTGGGTCTGGTGATCGCCATCGGGATCTGGTCCGTCAGCGGCCTGTTAGCCAGGTACTGGGACGTCCCCAAGTGGAGCGCACGTCAGCGCTGAGGTGCCGACCACCCACCGTTCACCCAAGGTCCATCTCGAGCGCCATCGCCGCCGCCTCAACGCGCGACGAGACTTCGAGCTTGGCCAAGACTGCCGAAACGTGGTGGTCGACCGTCTTGGGCGAAACGAAGAGCGTCTCGGCGATCTGGGCATTGGTGAGCCCTTCGGCCACGAGCTTGAGAACATCGACCTGCCGCGGGGTTAGCCCGGAGGGGTTGGCTCGCGTCTTTCGCCGGGGACCTCTGGGTACACCTTGCACCCCCTTATCGCGCAGCGATCGCCGCACCCGAGCCGCTGCCGGCTCCGCTCCCAACGCGTCGAGCACCTCCAGTGCTTCCAGCAGGTCCACCGACTCCGCCGAATCGCAACGGGCGATGGCTGCTTCATAGGGGCAGCCAAGACGTTCCCACCTGTCCGCCGCCTCCTCCCAGCGCCCCAGCATCTGGGAGCCGTACGGGGTGTCGCCACACTCGAGATCCTCGATGGCGGCACCTGAGCGCCACATCCAGAAAGCCAGCTCGTCGGTGATCCACGGTTGAGCAGCCTCCTTGGCCAACTCGTAGGACTCGATCACAGCATCGGCAATCTCGTTGTCACGCCCGCCCAGCCACGCCATCTCGGCGCGTGCAGTCGCCACAGGAGCAATCCGCTGCAGCTCGCCGGTAGGGCGGGCCAGCTCCCACGCTGCCTTTACGGTCTCGGCAGCGCTCCGATCCCCGCGACGCACCTCCAGTTTCGCCAGAGTGGCAAGAGCGGGCATCTGTGGAATACCCGCCACCTCTGGCCTGCTCAGAACCCAGCGCGCGTCGGTCTCGGCGCTGGCCCAGTCGCCGCGCTCGAAATCCAAACGGGCCCGCTCCGCCCTCAGGTAGTAGATGGACCCCTCTAGCTCGCGCTCTTCGACGTAGGCAAGACCATCCTTCAGGTATCGATCCACCGTGTCGTAATCGCGATAGTCGAGTGCAGTCCAAATCAGATTGACGAACGCCCGGCCGGCATGACCATCTAGCCGTTCTCGAATCGACAACGTCAGACTCTCCTCTACCAGGGCATTACCAGCCAGGTCTCCGGCTCGGGCCCGGGCACTACCGAGATTGTTAAGGGCATGCGCCAATGTTTCGTGATCGTCCAGCGTCCGCGCCAAATCGATCGCCTTCGTGGCCCAGTGGACTGTCGGTTCGAGGTGCTGAGACAACATGTTCAGCTGCGCCAAGTTGCTGTAGGCCATGGCCAGCTGGGACGAGGGAGCGAGCGTCTCGAGAGTCTCGACGGCCTCGATCCCAGTCCGCTCGGCCTCCTCGGCGTTACCCAGCCACCAATGGAGGCGCGAAAGCCACCGCAACGACTCACCCTCGTGTTCGACATCGCCGAGCAACCGCCACTTCTCAAATGCCTGCTGCGCCGCGACCAAACCCTCTGCCGCCAGGCTGGTGGAGTGGCATTCGACCGCGAAGTCCCGAAGGAGCAACGCTTGATCCTCATCGTCCAATAGGTCTATGTATTCGACC
>JAOTWH010000073.1 GCA_029863035.1 Acidimicrobiia bacterium
CCGTGACCGTAGCGAGCGCGTATGTGCATGATGTCGCCCGCCTGGCCATCCGCGATCAGCTGGCGCGCCTTGATGATCGAAGGGTGGAATCGGTGGTTGAAGCCAACGCGAACGATCCGATTGGCCTTAGCACCCGCCTTGGCAACTGCTTCGAGATCCGCCACCCGAGTGGCTCCGGGCTTCTCAACGACCACGTGGCATCCGTGGTCGATAGCTGTCAGCGCCAATTCGGCCAGCGATGCGTGGTTGCTGGCCACCACCGCCAGGTCGACATCGCCACTCGAGAATGCTGCCTGGGCATCCGAAGCCACGGTTGACCCTTGTCCCAGCTCCTTTGCCAGGCTTTCTGCTCGGGAGCGGTCTATGTCGAAGACTGCACCGACGCTAACGCCGAGCTCAGAGAGCGCCAGTGCGCGCTTACGGCCTACGACACCACATCCGGCAATGGCGGCGGTGCTCATGGTCTTTCGCTACTTCGTTCGAGGATCCACGGCGTATCCAATAGATAGTCGACTGTTGCCTCCACGGCCTGGCGAATTGAGGCGCGGTGAGTCCAGCCCAGCGCCCTTATCTTCGAAGTGTCGAGGAAGATGAATGGGTTGTCACCGATCCACCCTCGGTCGCCTCCGGTGTAGTCGATGCGAGGGCTCAAGCCCATCCGCTTGCATATCCAGCCAGCCGAGTCCGCCACGGTGCAGTAGTCGTCAACACCCAGGTTGAAGACCTCGTATGGCTTGTCGACCTCCAGGCAAGTGATCAGCGCATCCACACAATCGTCTACGTGGAGATAGCTCTTGCGCTGCTTGCCGTCCCCCAAAATGCGCAATGCCGAAGGGTCTGAAGCAAGCTGGCTCACGAAGTCGACCACGTGGCCGTGCGTGTAGCGGGGCCCCAAGATCGAAACAAAGCGGAAGACCGTCGCTCGTATCTCGGTGCCCGCTGTGTAGGCCTGGACGAAGGCCTCGGCAGATGCCTTGGAGGCGCCATATAGCGAAGTCTGGATGGGGAAGGGAGCCGTCTCAGGAGTCGGAATCTGGTCGGCCTCGCCGTACACGGAACCTGTGGACGCGAAGAAGATACGAGGCACGCCGGTCTGCCGCATCGCCTCCAAGATTCGATGGGTCACAAGCACGTTCTGCTCGAGATCCCTTCGTGGCGCATCCCAACCGAATCGGACATCGGCGTTGGCAGCCAGGTGAAAGACAATGTCGGCTCCGGCGATGACTTCGAGCACAGCACCCGAAGGGTCGTTGAGATCGAGCTCGACGAACTCGAAAGCCGGGTGCTCGGCGGCCGACTCCAGGAAACGTCGGTCACCCGTGGACAGATCGTCGATGACGGTTACCTGATGGCCCTCGTCGAGTAAGCGATCGGTCAGGTTCGATCCAATGAAGCCAGCTCCGCCGGTGACGATCGACCGCATCAAGGCAGGCACCGATGTCGCGGGCGCCCAGGGATCGACCTGGGCAAGCGAGCAGTAATCACCCGCTTGCTCCGGTCTCACCCCGGTTGGCATCGCTGGCTTCGAGCTTCGAGAAACGGAAACGGAACAGTGCAACTATCCAGGTCAGAGGATCACGAATGGGCCTGACCTTCTTGCCCGCGTCGAACCCCCTCGAGTGGTAGATCACGGGGACCTCCAGGGGCTGGTAGCCCCGGCGAACCAACTTGGCCACCAACTCGTAATCGAAGTCGAACCGGTTGGCCACGAACTCGAGCCCGTGAATGCACTCGGTGCGAAAGACCTTGTACATCGTGAACGGGTCACGCAACCGAGTCCCGTACAGCAGGTTGAAGAGTCCCGTGAAGATCCAATGGCCGGCATTCAGGATGCGACTCGTGAGCTTTGCGTCTGCGAAGTCCCTCATCGGTCGACCCTTGACGTGGCGGCTGCCCAGCACGAACTGAGTACGGCCTTGCAGGATGGGTTCGATCAGCGCTGGGTAATCGGCCACGCTGTACTCCAGATCGCCGTCTTGAATCAGGACGATGTCGCCGGTGACGTGCCTGAGCCCCTGTCGCACCGCATGTCCCTTGCCCCTCGGCTCATCCTGAAGAACAAGGGACACCCGCGGGTCCGTGTACTTGCTGACCAAATCGCGGGTGTCGTCGGAGGAGTTGCTCTCGACAATGATGAGCTCCAGTTCCACTCGGTCAGGGAGAGACACGGCGAGCACACTGTCGATCACTTCCGCGATGGTGGCCTCCTCATCGTATGCGGCCAGGATGACGCTTAGTTTGGCGTGGTCGCCAATAGGCAGACTCGAGCCGGCACTTGCAGTATTCATGCTTCCCTAGTGGGTCGATTCCCACTTGGGGGTTTCAGGGGACAACGCCGGGTGGGTCACGATCAGATGCCAGAACAGCGACTGCAACCCCTCCGTTTGAGCTGTGACGGTGGCGTCGTTGACGGTCGGCACGTTGATGCATGCGTCGGCCCACTGTTTGACCGCGCCGCCGTCTCGTCCCACTATGCCGGTAATTGGAGCTCCGACTTCCTGAGCCAGCAGCATTGCGTTGACCAGGTTGACGCTGATATTGCGTTCGACATCGCCTCCGCCAACGGAGAAGACGAAGAGGCAGTCATTCGGTCCGAAGGAAGAGCCACGCAACCAACTGGCATACGAGTCCTCCCATCCGTCGTCGTTGATTCGAGCCGTTAGTTCGGAGACATTGTCAGTGACCGAGTAGGACTCCACCCGCCCCAGTTTGCGAAAGTCGGACGCTGCGTGAGACGAGTGCCCGGCACCGCCTCCCGAACCGCAGAAGAACAACCGACCGCCGCGCTCACGAACACCGACGACGATGTCAACAACTGCGTCCACATCAGCTGTCGGAATCAAGCCGAGAATCTCGATGGTCTCTTCGATGAAGGACTTTGAGTAAGTGGTGGGCACGGCCAAACTCGAATCGGTTGTTGCGGCGGGGGATAGTAGCGCCGGGTGGCCCCCTCAGACAGAGTATCCAGCGGCGGTCGAGTCGCTGTGGAACATCTTGACGGTATCGAGGGAGAACTCCTCAAGGTCCTTGCCGAGGGTCGGCAGTTTCTTGAGGACATCGTGGGTCGCAGTGATGATGTGGCACCCGACTGCGTCGGCCTGGAGGATGTTGAGGACCTCACGCGGGCTTGCCCAGATCAGCTCGGCGTTTCCAGCCGGACGAGCTAGCTCGACCGCCTCAGACATCAGGGGAACGGGGTCGCGCCCGGTATCGGCGATTCGTCCGGCGAAGATCGATATGAAGGCCGGAGGCCCCCCTTCGATGCTGTCGGTCACCCACTTGACCTGATCGAGCGTCATGAGCGCGGTGACGTTGACCTTCACTCCTTGTTGTGTGAGCCGCTTGATGACATCGTCCGAACGATCTCCTCTTGTGTCCGTCACCGGGATCTTGACGTAGACGTTGTCACCCCAGCTGGAAATCTTCAGGCCCTGGCGCTCCATGTCTGCGAAGTCGTCGGAGAACACTTCGAACGAGATCGGCCGGTCGACGATGGTGTCGAGAAGGTCGCGGGCGAACGCCTCGTAGTCATTGATTCCGGCCTTCCGCATCAGGGTGGGATTGGTGGTGAACCCTTTGATCAAGGGGTTCTCGTACAACTCCAGCATCTGGGCACGGTCGGCGCCATCGGCGAAGATCTTCACCCGAAGCTGGTTGGGGTCGGTCCGCATTCGATCCTCGCATCGGTCCGGTCGGTATCGGTCGGGACTCTACCGCCCGTGAACCGTCGCTCGTGGGAAATTAACTAGCAAGTTCCACTGAACTCAGGCGAATCAGGTGGCCCTATTAGGGTTTCTGCGGTACTCAGGAGATAGATGCCCCGCAGATACCTAGTCACCGGCGGAGCCGGGTTCATCGGGTCGAACTTCATTCGCTACCTGGCCGCGCACGAGCCGGACGCCGAGGTGACCAATCTCGATCTGCTCACCTATGCCGGGGTCAAGGCAACCGTGGACGAGCTCAATGAGCTCGACAGCCACACTTTCGTACAAGGGGATATCCGCGACAGTTCGCTCGTGGACGGCCTTGTTAAGGGCAAGGACGTCGTTGTCAACTTCGCGGCAGAGAGCCATGTGGATCGCTCGATCGATGGCCCCTCGGTCTTCCTCGAGACCAACGTGGTCGGAACCGGGGTGCTGATAGACGCTGCCCGACGCCACCAGGTCGATCGCTTCATCCAGGTGTCTACCGACGAGGTGTACGGCTCATGGGACGAGGGTTTCGCCGACGAGGACGCGGCGCTGGAGCCGTCGTCGCCCTATTCGGCGTCGAAGGCCGGTGCCGACCTCCTAGTGCAGTCCTATGGCGTCACCTTCGACTATCAGGCCATCATCACCCGCTGCACCAACAACTACGGGCCATATCAGTTCCCTGAGAAGGTCATACCGCTTTTCGTCACCAACCTGTTGGCAGATCTCAAGGTGCCTCTCTACGGCGACGGACTCAACGAGCGCGATTGGCTCCATGTGGAAGACCACTGTGCCGCCATTCATTTCTTGGTCGACAAGGGGACGGCCGGAGAGGTGTACAACATCAGCGCCGATCGTCAGTTGTCCAACATCGACCTGACCCGTCAGATCTTGGTAGCGCTCGGCAAGGATGAGTCCTTCATAGAGCAGGTGGCGGATCGCCCGGGTCACGACCGCCGGTACGCTCTCGACTCGTCGAAACTGCGTGCGCTGGGATGGGAGCCGGGGTCGCCCTTCGAGGCGAGGCTGGAGGAGACGATCGATTGGTATAAAGAACGCCAAGACTGGTGGCGTCCGCTGAAGGAGAGCTAATGGAGTACAAGCCGGCCAAAACCATCGCCTGGGAAGCCCAGAGCGAAGAGCATTTCACTGGCCAGGCCTGGTTCGGGCCTTGGTCGCGGGTCAGTAAGGAGAGCCTCAACGCTCTCAACGTGTTGTTCGCCCCAGGATCTCGAACCGACTGGCACACCCACGTCGAAGGCCAAGTCCTTTTCTGCATCGGCGGCGCCGGCCTGGTTCAGACCGACGCCGCCGAGACGGTCGAGATGTCACCCGGCGACGTTGTCTATTCACCGCCGGGGGAGCGGCATTGGCACGGCGCCACCCCCCACAAGCACTTCGAGCAGCTCTCGCTCACCACCGGAGGAGACACCGAGTGGTTCCCCGAGAAGGTCAGCGACGAGGATTACCACCGCCGTTAGGGCATATCTGGCGCGAGAAGCGGGGTTGGATCTTGGCGAGGGCTTCGCCCGAGCCACGAGTGCACAGTTAACGGGGCGGCAGCGCGCTCGGGGGGGCGGCCCCAAAGCAATGGGTCGAGAGGGTCCTGCCGCACCGCCGAGCAAAGGTATGGGGTGCTTGGTATCGAACGTCTGTTCGGGTAGATTTCCACAGGTAGCGGCGATAGGATTACAGACTCGTAAGTTCAAGACTGTAGTTCTGTCACTGCCTCTAGATAGCTTGTAGAAGAAGCAACAAAGGGAGCCTCCAGTGGAAGTCGAAGAAGAAAAAGCCCTCGACATGGCGCTGACCCAGATCGAGCGTCAGTTCGGCAAAGGCGCCATCATGAAGATGAGCGACGGGGCGATACGCAACGTCAAAGCCATCCCTACCGGAGCTCTCTCGCTCGACCTGGCTCTCGGCATCGGGGGAGTGCCTCGCGGCCGCATCGTCGAGATCTTCGGCCCAGAGTCCTCCGGTAAGACCACCCTGGCGCTCCATGTCGTTGCCGAAGCTCAGCGCAACGGAGGGGCCGCCGCCTTCATCGACGCCGAGCACGCTCTCGATCCGGTGTATGCCAAGGCTCTTGGAGTGGATGTCGACGAGCTCCTCATCTCCCAGCCAGATACCGGTGAGCAGGCACTCGAGATCACCGACATGCTCATCCGCTCTGGTGCTCTCGATGTCATCGTGATCGACTCGGTGGCGGCATTGGTGCCACGGGCCGAGATCGAGGGCGAGATGGGGCAATCCCATGTCGGCCTGCAGGCTCGTCTCATGTCACAGGCTCTGCGCAAGTTGGCAGGAACCATCAACCGCTCCGATACGACCGCGATTTTCATCAATCAGCTGAGGGAGAAGATCGGCGTGATGTTCGGTTCACCGGAGACCACTCCCGGCGGGCGTGCGCTCAAGTTCTACGCCAGCACTCGCATCGATATTCGTCGCATCGAGACCATCAAGGAGGGCACCGAGGGCGTTGGCAACAGAGTCCGAGCCAAGATCGCCAAGAACAAAGTTGCTCCTCCTTTCCGCATCGCCGAGTTCGACATCATGTTCGGAGAAGGCATCTCGCGGGAGGGAAGCCTGCTCGACGTTGCGGCGGAACAGGGCATCGTCACCAAGGCCGGCGCCTGGTACACCTTCGACGGTGATCAGCTGGGTCAAGGTCGAGAGAAATCCAAGCGCTTCTTGCGGGATAACCCCGAGCTGGCTATGCAACTCCAAGCCCTGGTGCTAGAGGCGGTGGGGCTGGGGGAACACCCCGAGGGGGAAGACGAAGAAGGCGAAGGCGACGGCTTGGTTGAACCCGTTGAACCCCTTGCCCACGCGGCAGATGTGTCAGGTGAGAGCGAAGAGATGGAAGAGGCAGATCAGACGGTGGACGAAGACGCCTAAAAGCATCACATAGCACTGAGTCAGGCAGAAGTGCCGGCTCGGACCCGAATTTCTGGTGTAATATCTGTGGCACACACACGTTGAAACTGAAACTGAAATTGAAGCATTACACATCGATCCCACAGCGCCAGGAGGTGACGTCGTAACGGCCTATTAGCCGTCCCGCCGTCGTACGTGTGTGTGTCGAGCCTTATGGGCTCGGCACGCTTGCGTTTCGGGATCGAGAAGGGCTGCATATGGAAGCGCTTATTGCGGTAGCGGCACTGCTTGGTGGGCTGGTTGTGGGCGTTCCGGTAGGTACGGCGTGGTATCGACGTCGAGTTGGCAAGGCCGGCTCCGCCGCCGACGCCATGGTTGGTGACGCACGACTCGAGGCGCAGCGACTTCTGTCGAGGGCCGAGGAGGAGTCGAGGGCCAAGGCCGAGGCATATCGGGAGCGAGAGGACGCCACTCTCGAACACCGACGCCTCGAGCAATCCGCAGCAGAAGAACGCCTCGCTCAGCGCGAAGAGACCCTCGAGCAACGCTCGGCCAACCTGGCTACTCGCGAGCATCTCATCGTTGATCGTGAGCAAGAGCTGAGCACATTGCGCTCGGAGGCCGAAGCGCAGCGCGAGGAGGCCCGCAACAGCCTGGAACAGGTGGCTGGCTTCGACTCGGAGGCGGCCAAAGCTGAGCTCCTTCGCAATGTGGAAGACGAGGCCAGGCGCGAGGCAATGCTGCTGGTGCGCGACCTAGAGGTGAAGGCTCGCGAAGAGGCCGATCGTCGCGCCCGGCGCATTTTGACCTCGACCATTCAGCGTCTTTCGTCGGAGGTGGTCGCCGACATAACGGTGTCGGTGGTGGACCTGCCAACCGACGAAATGAAGGGCCGAATCATCGGACGCGATGGTCGCAATATCCGAGCCTTCGAGTCGATCACCGGCGTCAACATCGTCGTCGACGACACACCCGAGGCGGTGGCGGTGTCTTCGTTCGACCCGGTGCGACGCGAGATAGCGCGCATCGCCCTGGCCAGCCTGGTGGCCGACGGCCGCATCCATCCCGCTTCCATCGAGCAAGCACACGAAAAGGCCACTGCCGAAGTTGAGCAGAGCATTCGCGACGCCGGGGAATGGGCTGTGCTCGAAGTTGGCATCTCCCGGGTGGCTCCGGAACTGGTGACGCTGCTTGGCCAGCTCAAGTACCGCACGTCATATGGCCAGAACGTGCTCAACCACCTGGTGGAGACGGCTCAGGCCGCTGAGATGCTCGCCTCCGAGCTCGGCGTCGATCCGGCAGAGGCGAAGCGGTCGGCCTTCTTGCACGACATAGGCAAGGCCGTGAGCCATGAGGTGAGCGGCTCTCATGCCCTCTCCGGCGCCGAGATCGCCCGTCGATTCGGAGAAGATGCCGGAGTAGTCCATGGCATCGAGGCCCACCACAACGAAGTGGAGCCACGCACGCTCACCGCCGTCCTGGTTCAGGCGGCGGATGCCGTGTCGGCAGCGCGTCCCGGCGCAAGGCGGGAGGCTCTGGAGAACTACGTCAAGCGTCTCGAGCGGCTGGAGGACCTGGCTGGCGCCTTCGAAGGTGTTGAGCATGTGTTCGCGATGCAGGCCGGACGCGAGATCCGGGTGGTGGTCGACCCAGGCAAGGTGGAGGACCTGGAGGCGTCCGATCTGGCTCGTCGCATCGCTCGCCGGATCGAAAAAGATCTTCAGTACCCAGGCCAGATCGAGGTGACGGTGGTGCGCGAGCTGCGCGCCACCGACTTCGCTCGATGACGGCACTCTTGTGACCACACTGCGATGACGACGTTCCTTGGCTTGCCGACGGCCACCCGTCAGCCAACTCGCACCGGCCGTAGCTACTACATCCGCACCTTCGGTTGCCAGATGAACGAGCACGACTCCGAGCGCCTGGGTGGGTTGTTCCGCCAGGACGGCATGGTCGAGGCGAAGTCGGTGCAGGACGCCGACGTCATCATGCTCAACACATGCTGCATTCGGGAGAACGCCGACAACAAGCTGTATGGGAACCTTGGCCACCTCAAGCCGATCAAGGAGGCTCGCCCCGGCGCTCAGATTCTCGTCGGTGGCTGCTTGGCCCAAAAGGACCGAGAGATCGTCCAGGAGAAGGCGCCGTGGGTAGATGTCGTCTTCGGTACTCACAATCTGCACCGGGTGATAGATCTGCTCGATCACGCCGAGGAGTGGGGACCGGTGACGGAGGTGTGGGACGAGACCCGTTCCTTGGACGACGTCCCCTCGACGCTGCCTGTGCAGCGAGAGACCGATCACTCGGCCTGGGTCACCATCACCATTGGATGCAACAACGCATGCACTTTTTGCATCGTGCCATTGGTAAGGGGAGCCGAGATAAGTCGACGCCCTGGCGAGATCGTCAACGAGGTACGTGGCCTGGTGGCCGACGGCGTGGTCGAGGTCACGCTGCTTGGCCAGAACGTCAACAGCTACGGGCGCGACCTGGCGCTCAATGGCCGCAAGCCCGTGTTCGCCGACCTGTTGCGACGGGTGGGCGATGTGGAGGGGCTACGGCGCATTCGCTACACCAGTCCGCATCCCAAGGACTTCCGAATCGACGTTGCCGAAGCGATGGCAGAGACCCCCGCCGTGTGCGAGCAGCTTCATCTTCCTCTTCAATCGGGTAGCGACAAGGTGTTGGCTGCCATGCATCGCGGATACAACTCCGAGCGGTTCCTTGACAAATTGGCCATGGCGCGCCAAACCATCCCTGGCCTTGCCTCGTCAACCGACATCATCGTTGGGTTCCCCGGCGAAACGGAGCAGGACTTCGAGGACACTCTCGACGTCGTCGCCGCGGCGCGTTTCGACAGCGCCTATACATTCCAGTTCTCGCCACGCGCCGGCACTCCAGCGGCCGAGATGGGAGACCAGATCCCGCCGGAAGTCATCTCCGAGAGGTTCGATCGTCTGGTTGAGCTGCAGCGAAGCATCTCGTTGGAACTGAACGAGGCGGTAGTCGACTCAACGGTCGAAGTGCTCATCGAGGGACCATCTCGCAAGGACCCTTCGGTGAGGAAGGGGCGCACCAGAACCAACAAGGTCATTCATCTTGAGACCAGCCTCGGGCCGGGGGAATTCATCGATGCTCGGGTGGTGGCGGCGAGCACGCATCACCTGGCGGGTGAGGTAGCGAGCTGAGCATCGTGTGGGCGATCGTGGGCCCCACTGCTTCGGCCAAGAGTGAGTCTGCGATGCACGTGGCGCTCGCCACCGGCGCCGAGATCGTGTCGGTGGACTCCATGCAGGTGTATCGGGGGATGGATATCGGCACGGCGAAGCCGACACCCCAAGATCGCGAAGCTGTCCCTCATCACCTGGTCGACATTGCCGACGCCGCCGTCGAGTTCTCCGTGGCCGAGTTCCAGTCTGTCGGACGAGAGGTCCTGGCCGATCTGGCTCAACGCGATGTGCCGGCCCTCATAGTTGGTGGAAGCGGTCTGCACTTCAGGGCGCTGGTGGATCCGATGGACTTCCCAAGCACAGATCCGGCAGTGAGGGCAGAGCTAGAGAACCTGGAGCCCGCTAAAGCAAGACAGCGGTTGGAGAGCGTCGATCCCGCTGTGGCCGAAGTGGTCGATATGGACAACCCCCGTCGGGTGGTGCGAGCGCTAGAGGTCT
>JAOTWH010000271.1 GCA_029863035.1 Acidimicrobiia bacterium
GAGAGCGTGGGTGGCTCACCGCAACCGGAGGCAGATCGTCATGTTTAGACGCATCGGTAAATGGTCGTTGGTGGCGCTGGTCACGCTGGTTGCGGTCGTGACGGTGTGGGTTGCCGTGGCGGCAGTCGTGTACTCACCGGAGTATGCCTGGCGGGTGGTGTCGATGCGGAAATCCAGCCAGGCAGATTATCTGGAGCGCTTCCCGCTCAGTGTGCTGTCAGCTTCCACTGATCCCTTCATTTTCGAGACCGCTACCGATGAGGAGCGGGTTCGGAGCGGGTTCGAGTCGATCTTCGAGGTCGACGATTTCGACGCTTTTCTCGCTGCGCAGGACACGCAGGCTTTCATCGTCATCGAGAACGGCAAGATCGTGTACGAGGGCTACTTCAACGGCGCCGAGCGCGACTCGATGCTCACGTCGTTCTCGGTGGCGAAATCGTTCGACTCGGCGCTGATCGGCATCGCCATCGACGAGGGCTACATCGACAGTGTGGACGACCCCATCACCGATTACCTGCCCGAACTGGCGCAACGAGACGACCGTTTTGCCGCCATCACAATCCGGGACGTCTTGCTGATGGCATCCGGCCTCGATTACCAGGAGATACGGTGGGGCCTGTTCAACGGTGATGACCCGCTCACCACCTATGGCCTCGACCAGCGACGGCTGGCGCTTGAGAACACCACCATTATCGATCCGCCCGGGGAGTACTTCAGCTACAACAAGTACCACCCCCAACTTCTGGGGATGATCCTCGAACGGGTCACCGGCATGTCGGTGACCGAGTACACCCAAACCCGGCTGTGGGACCGGGTGGGTATGGAATTCGACGGGGCCTGGGCCCTGGACAGCGAGACCAGCGGATTCGAGAAGATGGAGGCAGGTCTCAACGCTCGAGCCATCGACTACGCCAAGCTGGGCCGACTGTTCCTCACCGGTGGGGTTTGGAACGGCGAGCAGGTCGTGTCGGGTGACTGGATTCGCGCATCGACGTCTCTGGATCCTTCGACCCACTACCCCGACTACTACCCGGATCATTGGGGCCAGATCGTCTACGCCGACGGTGGCGGGTACTACAAGTACATGTGGTACGGGGCGGTGCGAGACACCGGCGAGTACGACTTCTACGCCGTTGGAGACCACGGCCAGTACCTGTACGTGTCGCCGGCGGCCCACATGGTCATTGTGCGCAACGGAACCGAATTCGGGATACCGAGCGAGGATTGGACCGACGCGTTCTACGAGTTCGCAGGGGTTGAGCGGGATGCCTGATGCCAATCCTTTCCATCGCCTCCTTGCCTATTGGATCGACATCACCCTGCTCTACGCCGTTCTGGTGGGCGTTCAGTTGGGTTTCGCGTCGCTTACCGATGGGGTGGTGGCCGATTGGCTGGGAGACCGCCTATTCCTGCTGTGGGTTTGGATCTTCCTCACCATCTCTCTCCCCATGTGGCTCTACTTCATTCTCTTCGAGAGCGGTCGACGACAAGCCACCTTGGGCAAGTCTCTGCTGGGATTGCAGGTTACGGACATGGCGGGTAACCGTCTCAAGCGTCCGCGAGCCACTTTGCGAACCGCTTCAAAGCTGGCCTTCTTCGAGATTGGTCATCTCACTTTGTTGTATCCCACACCGTTGTTCGACGACCCCGAACCATCCTTCCGGGTTGGGATCATCGTCGTGATGGCGCTGATGATCGTCTATTTCGTGGTGGCTCTCGTCACGCCGCGTCACCAGAGTCTCCACGATCTGGTGGCGAAGACGCTGGTAGTGCAACGCAACAAAGGTGCCAACAGACACCACACAGGGTCGCCAACGTCTAGGTGAATCGAAGCGCTTATCGTTTCGTCCAGGTGGAATGCGGGCTGCTCGTGACGTTTCCGTAGAGCCACGGGGCCGCGAGGTTCATCACCCGAAATACGCCCGTGTGTCGGCGAACCTTCTCCCCTGTGCGGCGCGAGTATGTCCAATACCCTTGGGCTCCCGTGCCGCTTCATGTACCGCCTTCGAGTTGGCCTTCTTCGAGATCGAGCATCTCTCGTAGTCGACCCGCCAGCAAGACAAATCGGACCCCTGGATTGCAGATCCGTCTTTAGTCCCCACTTGAGCCCAACCGTCACACGGCGGGTCTCCCGACGAGCTACCGCCGTGGGACCTGCGATCCGGCCTCCCGGGCAGACCGATCGCCCCGAACACCACTCTTCTAACGGATCTTCTAACGGATGCGGCGTCACGGGGCGCTATTCACAGGCATCGGCCATCACGCCGAATCCGCGAAACCCCTGGTAGTGAGCATTACTGG
>JAOTWH010000272.1 GCA_029863035.1 Acidimicrobiia bacterium
GACCACCGTTCTTGGTCAGATGGCCGCAACGTTCGGACAACCGGACTCCGACAGCGGCACCGTCATCGCGACGGGGGACTTCGGTGCCTGTCCTGGCGACCCCATCCGGGTGGTTCGCTTCGGGCCTCTTGCCATCATCATCGTTGACCCCGACACCTCCCCCGTGTTCGCGGGCTATCGGCTCGACCTGGCGTTCGGCAACCTCGAATCGCAAGCGGCCGCGCTGCAAACGGTGAGCGGCCTCAAGGCGGGCGACACCATCGAGACCCTGGAGGCGATCTATTCGGGTTTCGATATCGAATACGAGGCGGCGGGCGACACCGGCCTGGTGTTTCGGCTCAGCACACAAGGAGGCGGGTTGTTGTTGTGGGGTCCGGTGACATCCACAGAACAAGATGGCCGAATCAGCGGCATCTACAGCCCCGACTCGTGCCTCGAAGCGTGATATACGCCCACGCAGGCGGATGGGACGAGATCCTGCTATTCGCATTGCCGGTGCTGATCTTGTTAGTTGGCATCGGATTCGCCGAACGCAGAAGAAAGCGCCGCAGTGATGCTCCACCAGATTCACCATTGCAGCCAACTACCATTCCGCCGCTATCGGAAGGTGAGGAGTGATGAGGTCGAGAGCAGCCATAGCCGCAGTGGGCGCGGCAGCGGGCACGGTAGCCGCGCTGGGCGCCACCGCCCTGGCTGCCGGCTTCCTGATCGACGGAGCTGCCCAGGCCGTAGTCGTCAATCAGCAGCTCGAATCGTCACGACCCCTGATCGAGGCCCAGGACGTGCACCTCTTTCTATACGTCGTAGCTGCTGGCGTGGTGGCGGGAGCCCTGATATCGGCGCTGACTTCGATGTTCGCGGCCCAAGCCGATCCTGCCCAAGCTCGGCTCGGTGTGGGACCGCTAACCGTTATCGGTGGGCTGGCGGGTGCCGTCATGTCCTACTCCGCGTTGCGAGTCGGAATCGGAGTGGGCGGGCAGATCGACCAGGGCCTGGTAACCATCTCAGCTTTTCGAGCGATCGTGATGTTCGCATCCGCTGGTGCTGTTGTCGGAGCTGTTTCTTCTTTACTGGCCGAACGGCTGTCCCGACCGGAGGTCGTCGGCGTCGGTAGTGAATCGTGGCCAACCAACCGAGCAGCCTTCATCAAGGAGTCGATGCCGGCCCTGCTCATCCCGCTTCTAACACTGGTGGTCGTAGCAGCCATGGTGTTCGGTCTATCGGAGGCTCTGTTGGCAGGCAACAATGTGTTGGCGGTCTCACTGGCGACTGCGATCAGCCTCGCGGTCCTCGGTGTCGGAGCCTTTCTTGCCTACTCGCCGCGCGGTCACGACACCGACACCGATGAATCAGGCGTCGTCGACCTCTAAGGCGATAAGCACGTCGCCTTCCACCCGATATTGCACCACAATCGATGAGCCGACCCGCAGATGGTCGCGCAGGTGTCCGAGCGGCCCTCCATGGAACGTCGCATTGGGCCCGGGAATGAATCGGAGCCTCGAGCCGTCTGGCTCGACAATGGTGAATTGCTCAACGGCCGTGATGCCCCCCTCCAACCCGATCAGCGCTCCCTCTACTTCTTGTATGGAAGAACCACCGCAAGCGAAAGCGGCCAGTATGAGAGCCGCCAGCCAGATCTTCACCCTACGGGCGCCTCGACCCGCTCTTCCTCGGCGAACCAGGTGAAGAAAGTGATCGTGATGGCCGTCCACAGGATCGCTCCTCCCCCCAGCTTCATGATGAGGCCGGCAACGGTCTGATCGGTCTGCACCGATATCCCCCACAATCGCGGAAACGTCTCGTAGATGTCGTACACAGTGCCCTCGGCCAGGGTCAGGAACGACGCCGGCACCGTGGGGACCAACGACTGTAGGAACAGATAGCCAATCCGCTGGAACGGCTCCAGGCGGGGAGTATCCGGAATGGGCCCGAGCACCGGCCACCACATGATCGTCGCGGTGATCAGAAGGGCGGCATGGGCACCGAAGTGAAACAATTGCGACGTCACCATCAACTCAACCACCTGGGGAGCATGGATGGCAGCAAGCACCACGTTGAACATGAGGAGTGCTGGTAGCGGCCTGGTGAGCTGCTTAACCGCTCCCAGCACCGGGCGGACCACGAGACGGATCAACCACCACGGCGTGCCCAACAAGAGCAGGGGTGGTACGGCAAGCGAGAGGATCATGTGTTCCGTCATGTGGAACATGAAGAGGCTGCGCTCTCCGATGTCGTGCAGCGGCCAGGTGCTCACGGCGAGCATCAGGACGATTCCCAATCCG
>JAOTWH010000273.1 GCA_029863035.1 Acidimicrobiia bacterium
AGATGCGGTCCCTCCCCCCTCTGCTTTGAGCTTGAATCCGAAGCGAGGCCCTCTCGCTCCGTTGGGCGACGGGAGCGAGCGAAGCGAGCGACCGAGCAGCGGTGTCGACGACGGGTGAATACTGAGCACTTGGCGCCGGTCGAAAACTGCGCGGTTCTGAGGAATTGAGGTAGTTCGCGACCAGTCTCGGGTCCGCTGTCGGATTCGAGGAGGAAGGGTGTATCAGGTGCAGGAATGGGCAGAGGTCCATCGGTTGTTTCACCGGGAGGGTTGGGCCAAGACGAAGATCGCTGGATCGTTGGGGATGAGTCGGAACACAGTGGTGAGACTTTTGGAGCTTGTCGAGCCGCCGGAGTATCAGCGGGCGTCGAGAGGTTCGAAACTCGATCCGCACAAGGGGTCGATTGTTGGGATGCTCAACACGGATCCGACCGTTCCGGCCACGGTCGTCATTGAGTATCTCCGTCGGGATGGCTATGGGGGTGGGATCACGATCTTGAAGGATTACCTCCAAGGGGTGCGGCCGTTGTTCTTGCAGTCGAAGTCGTATCAGCGCACCAGCTATCTCCCCGGCGAGGTCGGCCATACCGACTGGTGGGAACTCCCTGTTTCGGTTCCCGTCGGCAAAGGCGCCTCGCGCAAGGTCTTTGGCCTGGTGACCACGTTGCCGCATTCGGCCGCTCACGCCGCGGTGTTTGCCCACTCCAAGACCATGGGCGACTTTCTGCCGGCCTTCTCAGGGACGTTGCAGCGCCTCGGTGGGGTACCCGAAGCGATGGTGGTGGACCGGGACACGTCGATCGTGGTGCCGCATTCGCGTCCTGCCCGTCTCCACCGCGAGGTTGCCGCCCTGTTCGGAGCTTTCCGGCTTCGACCGGTCATTTTGGGGCCGCGAAAACCCGAGTCGAAAGGCCAGGTGGAGCGCACCGTCGGCTATTTGGAGCGCTCCTTTTTGCCGCTCCGCTCCTTTGAGAGCCTGGCCGATCTCCAGGTCCAGCACGACGCCTGGGCCTGGAACATCGCCTTCCGTCGGCACCACCGGCGGGTGGGCGCCAAAGTCGCCGATGCCTGGGCTGTCGAGCGAGCCTTCCTCGCACCCGTCCCGGATCCGTTGCCCGACACCGATCGGCGCACCGAAGCCAGAGTCACCAAAGATGGGTTCTGTCGGGTGGGTAACGTGGACTATTCGGTGCCGCCGGGCCTGGCTGGTCGCCGCTTGCAGGTCAAGGTCTCAGCCAGCGAGGTGGTGATATTCTCCGAGGGCCAGCAGGTGGCGCGGCATCGCCGCTCGTTCGTCCCTGCCGACGTCGTGTTGGCCGCTACCCATGTCCGTCAGCTGCGGTTGACCCGCGAGGCAAAGGGCAGGCTGGCGGACGCCGACCTTGAAGTCCCTCCAGTGGACTTGTCCCGCTACGACGCTCTGGTGGAGGCAACACGATGAGCGGAGCATCCACAGATGTCGCCTACCTGACCAGGGCGCTGAAGATGCCTCGAGCCCGACAGGTGGCTTCGTCATTGGCCGAGACAGCACGCACCGAAGGCTGGGACTACACCGAGTTCTTGGCCAAGGTGCTCTCCGAAGAGGTCGCCTCGCGGGAGACCCACGGCGGGGAGAACCGGGTCAAAGCCGCCCGATTCCCTCAAGTCAAGACCCTCGACGACTTCGACTTCTCCCACCAACGATCCGTCAGCCATCAACAGATCTCCCACCTCCACCAACTCGACTTCCTCAGAGAAGCCCACAATGTGATCTTCCTGGGCCCGCCCGGAACCGGCAAGACCCACCTGTCGATCGCCCTCGGCGTCCAAGCCGCCAGGAGGGGTTACCGGGTGGCGTTCGCCACCGCCACCGAATGGGTCATGCGACTCTCGGATGCGAAACGAGGGGGCCGGCTCGCCGACGAACTCGAACGCCTCGGACGGATCCCGCTGCTCATCGTCGACGAAGTCGGCTACATCCCTTTCGACCCCGACGCCGCCTCTCTCTTCTTCCAACTCGTCTCATCCCGCTACGAACGCAGCACTCTGATCGTGTCGTCCAACAAGAGCTTCTCCGCCTGGGCAGAGATCTTCGGAGACGCCGTCGCCGTCGCCGCCATGGTCGACCGCCTCGTGCACCACTCCGAAATCATCGCCCTCAAAGGCGACAGCTATCGCCTCAAAGGCAAAAACAAGGAGGTGACTTCTGCCGAACAGACCCACTAGACCGCGCAGTTTTCAACCGGCGAATACCGCGCAGTTTTCAACCGGCGTTGACAACAACGGCGT
>JAOTWH010000074.1 GCA_029863035.1 Acidimicrobiia bacterium
GAACTCGGCCTTGATCTCCAAGCTCGACCTCCCCTTCCCCATCCTTAGCGATCCTGATCGCAGCGGCGCCATCACCCCATTCGGTGTGGCCGATGAAAAGGACGAACGCATCATCGCCCGCCCGGCGACGATCATCGTCGACCCCTCAGGCAGCGAGATCTTCCGTTTCGTCTCGCGGGACTTTGCCGACCGGATCACCGAGGATTCGGCTGTAGAGGCCCTCGGCGGCCTGGGGCTCGGACCCACCACGCAGGAGGCGCCGCAACTGGGCCCCGCCAGCCCTGGCCCAAGGGTTCTGCCAATCGAGCACTTGCGTCCCTACTACCGGGGGGCTCGCTTCGCCGTGATTGCCCTGTCGCGTCGGTTCCCCGAAATAGATGAAGAGGCTGCCGCCTACATCGACGAGCTGGATCGCTACACCGAGAGCGTGATCGAGTTGTATCGCCGCCAGCGAGCAAGCGCCGAGGACTCCTAGCCCGTTTACCCCTTCACCGCCCCCATGGTGAACCCGGTGACGAACTTGTCGAGGAACAGGTTGAAGAGCAGGGCCACCGGCACCGCTACCAGCAGTCCTGCCGCCTGCAGCGACTGCCAGAAGAACACATCTCCCCGAACCAGTTCTGTCGGCACACCAACTGCGATCGTCTTGACCGCGCTGCCCTTGTTGAAAGCGAGGGCGTAGATGAATTCATGGGCCGACAAGGTGAAGGCGAACACCACCACCGCAACGATGCCTGGGAACATCAGCGGGAGCACCGTTCTCCTCACGGCGCCGATTCGGCTGTAGCCGTCAACCATGGCCTGCTCCTCGATGTCGCGCGGGATGCCCTTGAAAAAGCCCATCAGCAGCCACGACGAGATGGGGATCGTGATGGTGGGATATACCAGGATCAGCGACCAAAGTGACTCCTGCAAGTTCAGGTTGGCGATCACTCGGGACATCGGGATGAAGAGCAGGGTGGGCGGCACCAGGTACACCAGGAAGATGCCGATGCCGAGCCGTTCCCCCCACCGCATCCCCAGCCTGGCCAGGGCGTAGGCCATCGGCAGGGCAAGAGCAAGGGTGACGATGACAACGGCCAAGCCAACGACCACGGTGTTGCGCACGAAAGTCAGGAAATTGGTGTTGAAGAGCAGGAAATGAACGTGCTCGAACGTCGGCGGATCGTTGAACCAGAACGGGTTGTTGTCCTTGACGTAGAGGTCGGAGCTCTGCTTGAACGCGGTGAGCGTGGCGAACAGGAAGGGGAAGGCAGCGGCCACCGCGGCTCCGATGGCAAGGCTGTACAGCGTGATCCGGCCCCAGCGATGGCGCCGGTGCTCGAGCTGGCGTTCCCTCTCTACGTCGAATACGTCCGTGGCCATTAGAGGATCTCCCGGCGCCGGGCGAGGCGCAGCACCACTGCCGTTATCGCAACCAGAACTGGGAACAGGAACAATGCGATCGCGGCGCCTTGGCCCAACGCACCTCCTTCGATCCCTTTGAAAAAGGCCCAGGTAGGCAGCACCTGGGTGGCGTGCGTCGGCCCGCCCCGGGTCAGTACGAACACCACCGAGATATCGGTGACGGTGAGGATGATGCCGAACAGCACCGCTACCGCGATGATCGGGGCCAGCAACGGGATGTCGATCTGGAACAGCTTGCGCCAGAAACGCGCCCCATCGATGTCGGCGGCATCCTTTATCTCGTTGGGGATGGCGGCCATGCCCGCCATCACGATGACGGCCGCCAACGGCACGATCCGCCAGGTGTGCACCGCTATCACCGACGACATCGCCAGATTCGCCTTGCCGAGGTAGTAACTGTTCTGCTCGATCAGCCCGAGGTTGCGAAGGATCCAATCCAGGGGGCTGAAGAGCGAGTCCAGCGTCCACAGCCACGTGATCGTTGCCAGGGACACCGGCGTCGTCCACGGCAGCAGCACCAGGAACCTGATAATCCATTTCCCCTTGAAGTCGGCCACCAGGACGTTCGCCAGCACCGTGGCGAAGATCACCACCAGAGAATTGGCGACGACAGCGAAGAAGAACGTGTTGCGCAACGAGCGCCAGAACACTGGATCATCGAAGACCCGTCGGAACGTCTCGAAGCCAACGAAGTCGAGCGAGGAGTCACCCACCGTGATATCGGTGAACGCATAGATGATCGCCAACACCAACGGGAACCCAACTAGGGCGATGATGTAGAGGATCGCGGGCGACATCAAAAGCGGTGCCAGAAAGCGCTCGTTCTCGAACAGGTACCGTTTCTGCCGCTTCAGGACCGAGGTAGTCATCGGACGGTTCCCCACCGCCTCACGTCGGCGCCCCCACCATGGCGAGTCCGGTCTCCTTGTCGAAGTAACGCAGCTTGGCGTTGGCTACGGCGAATTCGTGGTCCTGCCCTGCAGCGATGGCGACCGTAACGGTGGACGGCAGCATGGCGATGATCTTGATGTCCTCGGCATAACCACGAATGAACCCGTACAGGTAGCGCTCCGATCCCAGGTTCTCGATGCGATTGACGTGGTAGGTCATCGGCATGACGTCGCCGTCCACGATGCCGACCGGAAGAAGCTGCTCTGGCCGGAAACCCATCAAGAAGTTGCCTCGTTCCAACATGTTCATCGGTGGCGAGCCGATGAAGGTGGCAACGAAAGTGTCGGCTGGGCGGTTGTAGACCTCGTCTGGGGTACCCAGCTGGCGGATCTTGCCCTTGTTCATCACCGCGATGCGGTCTCCCATGCCCATGGCCTCCACCTGGTCGTGGGTTACGTAGATGGTGGTAGTTCCCACCCGGCGCTGGAACTCCAACAGGTCGTCCCGGGCTGCCGCTCGCAACTTGGCATCGAGGTTGGACAGCGGCTCGTCGAGCAGAAAGACGGCCGGCTCACGCACCAGTGCCCTTGCCAGTGCCACCCTTTGTCGCTCGCCTCCCGAGAGCTGGCGGGGCCGCCGCTCGAGGAGGTCCTGGATGTCCAGCAGACTCGACGCCCACTCGATCCGCTTGCGTGAGGTCGCGGCGTCGAGTCCCTCGGCCTTGAGCGGGAAGCCGATGTTGCGAGCCACCGTCATATGGGGGTAGAGGGCGTAACTCTGAAAGACCATTGCGATCTGACGGATCCGGGGCGGAAGCCCGTTCACCACGTCGTCGCCGATGAGGATCTCGCCTTCGGTGGGATGCTCCAGACCGGCGATCATGCGAAGCAAAGTGGTCTTGCCGCATCCCGAGGGGCCCAGCAGCACCAGGAACTCGCCCTCGGTGCTCTTCAGGTCGATGCCATCGACGGCTTGCACCCCGCCGAATTTCTTGGAAAGCCGGCGTACCTCAACGCTCTTGGCGACCGCTGCCACTTCCTCCTCGATGGTGGTCGTCACCTCATCCATGAAGCTCCTCTGGGTCGCCGAGCAAGTTCACTCTAGAAGTTCGCTGTAACTGGCATCGCCGCCGCCGACCGATTGCAGGGCCGACAGAGCGGCCCTGCATCGTTCGACATCGGTTCGGCTCAGCCTCCTCCGACCAGGCCTCGTCCCCGCCAATCGTCAAAGATCCCGTTGATCGCCCGCTCGGCGTCGGCAACCGCCTCGGCAGGAGTCTGGGAACCGTTGGCGACGGAAGCGAACATCACGGGGATAATCGCTTCGCCGAACACCTGGCCAATGGCCGGACTCGCTGGCCCGGGGTAGCCAATGTTCACTGCCCAATCGGTGGCTGTGGCCAGCACCTTCAGCTTGTCGGCCGGGGCAGCTCCGAACGGATCGTTGTTCAGCCAGTTGTCGAGTTCCGGCACCCTTTCGGTGAAGGCCGGGAAGTCGTACAGCTTCGAGTGCCATGCCACCGAGGCCAGGTTCTCCGTGTAGTGCAGCAGGAACTCTTGGGCGGCAGCGACGTTGACGCCCTCGAAGTCGGGAACGATCCAGTTGTACATCACGTGCTGGGCCGCCAACGCTGCAGCTGGACCTGCCAGAGCCGGGGTGAAGAACACGTCGTCCGCCACGTCGGGAGCATCCACCTGGGAGGTCCGCCACGCCGAAATCGAGTTGAGGATGTACGACAGCTCACCGGCTATCAAGCCCTGGTTGTTAGAGGCCGCGCCCCAGGCGAAGACCTCCTCTGTCATCGCGTTCTCGAACAGCTGCTTCATGTACTCGAGGGCCGCGATCGTCTCGTCCGAGTTGATTATCACGTTCTCGTTGGCATCCTGGATCCCGGCTCCGAACGACCACATGAGCGTTCTGCCGGCCATGTTGGAGTCGATCTCCTGTGACAGCCCGATCCCCATCTGCACGCCCTGGTTGGCAAAGATGGCGCTGCCGCCCTCGAGCAGCTCATCCCACGAGCTCGGCCCGTTGGGAAAGCCCTCGGCCTCCCACAGGCTCTTGCGATAGTTGCCGGGGTCGGGCGCCCACGCCGGGGCGTATGCGAAGTACTTCCCGGTATTGGGATTGAGGCTCGACTTGCGAGTGAGGTCGAGCATCTGTCCGTAGCGGCTCTCCGCCTCGGCCACGACGTCGCCCATGTCCACGACGCTCGGCTCGTGCTGGCCAAGCACCGCGATGTATTGCATCAGGTCGTGCTGGGGCTGCCCACTCTGGATCTCGCCGGCGATGGCGGCGGGAACGTCGCCGACGCCGATGTGGTCGACCACCACGTTGACGCCAACCTGGTCGCCCCAATCCTTGGCCATTTGGTCGAACCACTCAAGATCGTGTGATGGAACGAAGTGGCTCCACAACAGGATGCTGAGATCCCCGCTGAGTGCCGTTGCCGGCTCAACGAAAGAATCCACCGGCATTGCCGCCCCCGCAGGGGTTGTCGCCGCAGGGGTTGTCGCAGCGGGAGTTGTCGCAGCAGTTGCCGTCGTGTCAGAAGATGAATCACCGCAGGCAGCCAGCAAGGCTGCCGCACCTCCCCCTAGAAGGAAATTCCTCCTGCTGACGTTCCAGTCAATCGGTGACTTTGGCATCGCGCGCCTCCTATGGGATGGGCTACGCGCCCGAAGTTAGCAGCGCCACTCGCGCCGTGTCGGCTTGAGCGCCCAGTCCGCGAAAACTGCTTTACCCCTTACGCGCCACACCCACCCCGCAGGGTGGGGTGTAAGCGATTCCGTAGTTGTTACCGCTTACCAGAGCGAGTGGATCACCGGCGATCCGTGGAGCACTGTGACGTCGACAGCGCTGGCCCATTCGACAAAGGCTGGGAAGTCCTGCCAACTTTCGGCACCCTGCTTCCAATGGTCCGCGAGCCCGGCCGGGTTCTCGTACACCTCGGTCAATGCGTACATAGTGTTGCCTGTGGGATCCGAACCCGGGTCGAGCGGGTTCGACAGCTCCGGTCCCTTGGCAACGTTGTATCGCAGCAACGCCAGTTCGCCCTCGCGATAGTGGGTCTTCTCCAAGATGGCCGCATGACTAGCGAAGATCCGATCCCCTTCCTCCACCTGATCAGGGGTGGCGGTGAAGAGGAACGTGATCTGGGTCTTTCCTTCTTGAGACATATGTCTCCTTTCCGGGTCGACGAGAAGTCACTCGGCGACCCAACGGGTGTTGTTGCGACGGGCGGGAACCTCCACGCCTCGCCTGTTTTCGCGCTCCAACCCTACATCCAATAGAGCAAGCGTCTGGCGAGGAGAGGGTGGCCACGCGGCGTGCCCCAACCCCTCATCCCTTAATCGGGCTCTTCTACGCCGTCACGTCCCACGTGAATGGGCCCTTCCTGGCCTTGCAGCGACTCCCCCGTGCCAAATCCATACCGGGCCTGGATCACCTCGGCCAGGATGGACACGGCAACCTCTGCTGGCGACTCTGCGCCGATGTCCAATCCAACTGGGCCGTGAATGCGCTCGACCTCTTCCTGCGACCACCCGCCCGCCTTCAGCTTCTCAATCCGTTTGGCGTGGGTGCGCCTACTCCCCATCGCCCCGATGTAGCGGGCCGGGCTCCCCGCCAACAACTCGAGCACCGGATCTTCGAACCTGGGGCTGTGGCTCAGTAACACCACGTAGGTGCGCCGATCGATGGTGATCTGGTCCTTCACCGCATCGGGCCAACCAACCAACACTCCGGAGGCGTCGGGAAACCGCTCGGCGGTGGTGAAGGCTGGCCGAGGGTCGGTCACCACGACTCGGAAACCGAGCTCGTGCGCCATCTTGGTAAGCGGTAGGGCAACCTCGTCCGAACCGAATATCAACATCTGGGGTTGGGGGGCCACGGTCTCGATGAAGACCTGCCGCTCCCCATATGCCAACGTGCGGCTCTGCTCGTGTTCGGCCAACTGGCGAGAGTCGTCCAGTACCGCATCAGCGATGTCGGATGGCATCTCCCCCGCCACGTAGCCATCTACGGAGTCGATGACCGCCTTCGTTCCGATGTCGGCACCGGCCACCACGGTCACCACCGAGCCGAGGCGCTCCGCCTCGACCAGACGGCGGGTGGCCTCGGTTACCACTTCTCGATGAAGACCTGGATAGTGCCGCCACAGGCCAGGCCAACCTCGAAGGCGTCGTCTTCGCTGATGCCGTATTCCACCAAGAGAGGTTCGCCGGTCTTGAGCACCGATTGGGCACGTTCGAAGACGTCGCTCTCCACGCACCCGCCCGAGACCGAGCCCTCCATGTCGCCAGCGGAGGACACCAGGAACTTTGAGCCTTCAGGACGAGGAGCAGAGCCCTTCACGTGCACCACCGAGGCAACCGCAACGTCCTTGCCTTCGGCCAGCCAACGATCACGGACCTCAAGTGCATTCTTCATCATCTTCGTGACTCCTTGCGCTTCGGCACCGACTCTAGGAGCCGCACCACCGCCGACAGGTCAGCCAGGTTGGCAGACGGCATGAAGTCGTCGACATATGGCAGCACCGCCCGCATCCCCGCCACCTCCGGGGCGTAGCCGGCCCTTCCCGCTAACGGGTTGAGCCAAACCACTCGATGCACGCTGCGGGCCAGGGCTGCCATCTCCTTGCGAAGCACAGCGGGTTCGCCCCGATCCCAGCCGTCCGAGATGATCAGCGCGATCGGTCCCCCCCGAGTTACCCGTCGGCTCCACGTCTCGTTGAACTCTGCCAGTGCTGCACCGATAAGGGTGCCGCCTGCCCACTCGGGCACCGTCGATCCCACCATTGCGAGTGCCACCGTGGGATCGCGATGGCGCAGTTCCCTGGTGATGCGGGTCAGCATGGTCGAGAACACGAAGGCCTCTACTCGCCCCAGGCTCCCGCGGGCGGCGTGCACGAAATACAAAAGCATCTCGGTGTACCGCTCCATCGACCCGCTCACGTCGGCCAACACGAGCAAAGGGCGCTGACGTGGCTTGGGGGCTGCCATCGACAGCGGCATCAGATCGCGGCTCGGCCCCACCAGCTGGCGAAGGTTGCGCCGCAGGTGAGGGCGCGATCCGGTGAGCGACGGGCCGATGCGGCGGCTCAAGGTTGCCGCCGGCTGCCAGATCATGCGGGCGATCATCCTCCGTACCACAGCGTGTTCCTCTGGGGTCAACTCGGCGAAATCGCGCGACGCCAGCCGCTCAACCCCGCTTGCTCCTACCTGGGCCGTGGCGTCGGTGTCGCCCTGGTTCCCGAGATCGGCCATCACCGACTGCGAAGCGATCACCGCCCCGCCGGCTCTGTTGGGCCGGGTGTCGATGCCAATGGGCTCCAGTCGGAACTCGCCGCCCGGCCCACCGAAGAAGAGGCTGAATGCTTCGTCGAACACCGGGATCTCGGCTTGGCGAACAACAGTCACCGCCCGAAACGCCCAGTAGACGTCTTGGCGCTCCTCTAGGCCCACCGCCTGTGCGGCCTCAAGCAACGCAACCGTCGTCTCCGGCACCACCGCCAGACCTTCGTGTCGCAGGTGGCGCACGAACCGAACCAGGTTGTGGGTGAGAGGATCGGCGGTCATTCCACAGCGCCGACGAGCTGGCCGATCCCGTGGGATCGCACCCGCTCGATGTCCTCCTGGTACTTGAGGATCACGCCAAGAGTGTCACCGGCAATGTCGGCAGTGAGCTTGGAGGTGCCCAGCACGGTGAGGGCTGCGGCCCAATCCAATGTCTCGGCCACGCCGGGGGGCTTGAACAGATCCATCGAGCGAAGTTTCTCCATGGCCCGCGCCATCTCGGCGGCCAACTCCTGTGGCACCTCGGGCACTTTGCGCAACACGATGGCCACCTCCCGCTCAAAGGTGGGGTAGTCGATCCAGTGGTAGATGCACCGTCGCTTCAAGGCGTCGTGGATCTCGCGGGTTCGGTTGGAGGTGAGTATCACCACCGGCGGCTCCTCGGCAACGATCGTCCCGATCTCTGGGATGGTCACCTGGAAGTCCGACAACAGCTCCAATAGATAGGCCTCGAACTCCTCGTCGGCCCGGTCGAGCTCGTCGATCAGCAGAACCGGCCGCTTCCCTCCCGACGAAGACTCCACCGCCTGTAGCAACGGCCGCGCCACCAGATAGTCGCGACTCATGATGTCGTGCACGCCTGCTTGGGCCCCTTGGCCTTTGGCCTCGATGAGGCGGATGGCAAGCATCTGGCGCGGGTAGTCCCACTCGTAAACGGCATGGTTCACGTCGAGGCCCTCGTAACACTGCAACCGGATCAGGTCGGTATCGAGAATCGATGCCAATACCTTGGCTACCTCGGTCTTGCCTACTCCGGCTTCACCCTCCAGGAACAGTGGCTTGCCCATCTGCAGGGCCAGGTGGACGGCCACCCCAAGGGATCGGTCGGCGATATAGCGCTCTTGGCCAAGGGCGGCGAGCACTTCATCGATGTTTCGCATCACGCCACAAACACTACCGGCCCCCGACACAGCGGTTCGGGCGTGAGTAGAGTCGCTAGTCGGGCATGAGTGGAGAGACTCGTATTGCACGGCGACTGGATCGCCGCTATCAGGGGTCATGCCGCTTCGCCCCCCTTCGCTTGCCTGAGGAGGTCTGATGTACCCGCCCGCCTTTGACTACGTGGCGCCGGATTCGCTGGCCGAGGCCCTTTCCATCCTTGCCGACAAGGGTGACGAAGCCAGGGTCCTCGCCGGCGGCCAAAGCCTCATCCCGATGATGAAGCTGCGCCTGGCGTCACCCGCCTTCTTGGTGGATATCAACAACATTCCCGATCTGGATTACATACGCGAGTCCAATGGCCATATCGCCTATGGGGCCTTGGCCCGCCACCGCGATGTGGTTGATTCCGAGCTAGTGACGGCTTCCAACCACACCGTTGCTTCGGCAGCGCCGTGGATCTCCGATCCGCTGGTACGCAACCGGGGAACCCTGTGCGGATCGGTGGCGCATTGCGACCCCGAAGGCGACTGGAACTCGGTCATGCTGGCGGTACGCGCCGACGTGGTGGCAACCGGGGCGAAGGGCGAGCGGGTGATCCCCATCGACGACTTCATCGTGGACTTCTTCACCAACTCGCTCCAGCAAGGTGAGATCGTCACCGAAATGCGCGTACCCAAGTACACCGGCCCCGCCGGCGGTGCCTATCTCAAGCTGGAACGCAAGGTCGGCGACTACGCCACTGCCGCAGTCGCCACCCACCTCCAGCTGGATGGCAAAGGCAAGATCGAACAGGCCGGAGTGGCGCTCACCGCGGTCAACAACAAGAACACCAGGGCCACCGCGGCCGAGGAGGCCTTGGTCGGCCAGGCGCCGTCCGACGAGCTCTTCGCCGAGGCAGCCGCATTAGCAGCCCAAGCATCGGAGCCCGAGACCAACGTACGTGGTACTGCCGAATGGAAACGAGAGATAGTGAGCGTCTACACCCGCCGCGGCCTGGAGCAGTCTCTGGCACTGGCCCAGGGCTAGGAGGAACAACCATGGAGATCACTACCAACATCAACGGCACCGACTACAGCGCCGACGTCGAGCCCCGCACCCTGCTGGTCGACTTCATCCGCCGCCAAGGGCTAACCGGAACACACATCGGGTGCGACACCACCAGCTGTGGCGCCTGCACCGTGCTGGTGGACGGGACACCCATGAAGTCGTGCACC
>JAOTWH010000075.1 GCA_029863035.1 Acidimicrobiia bacterium
TGCCTTCGGTGATCTCGAGGGTGGCTGGATGAAGCGCCACGATCGTGCCCCGGTAGGTGCCTGCCTCGATGGCAGTCCCGACACGCAGGTGGCGTCGCAGATAGCGGCCCGTGGCCAGTTCGTTGGCGAGCTGGCGGCCTCCCAACCCGACGAGCATGGCTGTCGCGGCTCCCACGGTGAGAGCTAGGGCACCAACGAGCACGGTGATGATTGTGAGATTCACCCCGAGCTGAGCCAGGGCCAGGATCATGGCGAGCGCCATCACGGTGTAGCGAACACTCACGTCGAGCTCCCTTTGGGGCCGCCCGGTCGCCCGGGCCAATGCCCCTCCGAGCAGGCCTCCTGCGATGGCGGCTGCTGCGTAGCCGGCGAGCAAGATGAGCCCGGCCGCCAGCACGCGGGGCAGATAGCCGAGTACCTGATTGGGGATGGGCCTGAGAGTCTCGGGACTGACGGCGCCGATGGCGAACACCACGCCCACCGACGTGAAGAACCAGAAAAGGAAGGCACCAGAGGCGGCACCGAGGCGGCTCAGGATCGGTCGATCCGTGATGCGGTTCAGGCGGCGCCGAGCCCAGAAACCGGCTAGGGCACCGACGAACAAACCCAGCGCGATCGCGACGATCGCTCCGATCCAGCGGCTATCCATCGTCCCTCACCTGATCTCCTGTGCCGGGTCCGAACACTACGCGACCGGTATCCCACCACACGCCGAACAGGTCGATCACGAATGAGAGCGTGTCGCGAGACTCGCGCTCTCGTTTGGCGAGCTCTTCGACTAGCTGGCCCTCGAGTCCCTGCGGCGGTGCCACGAATGCGGCCAGCAGTTCGCCCACGGTGACGGAGTTGTCGGGCACGCCGAGCCGGTTCGAGCAGCGTTCGCAGCTCGACAGGTGCTTCTCGACGCGGCCGGGGCCGGGGTGAGCCGTCCAGCGTTCCAGCTTGCGGCGCGAGGGATGGATCCAGTTCATCTCCATGCCTCCAGTGATTTGGCAAGGGTGCGGCGCGCCCGAAACAGGCGAGTGCGCACCGTGGGAGTCGAAATGTTGAGCACAGAGGCGATGTCGTCGTAGGCCATGTCCTCTACCTCACGAAGCACGATGATGGCGCGCGACGAAGGATCGAGTTCGGCGAGGCTTTCACCGAACTGCTCAATCGCCATCGAGCGCTCGACGGTGGCAGCAGTGTCTTCCCTGCCTGTCGCCTGCAGCGACCACGGGGGCCGCAGCTCCTCACGGCGACGACGCAGCATCGATATGGCGGTGTTGTTGGCGATGCGCAACACCCAGGTGCGCAGTGAGGACTCGCCCCGGAATCGTGGCAAGGCCCGCCAGGCCTTGATGAGGGTGTCCTGGGTCACGTCTTCAGCGAGGGAGTGGTCGCGGACGATGGCACGGGCCACCCGGTACACGGCGGCACTGTGGTCTGTCACCAGCTGCTCGAAGGTCACCGCTACGGCGGGCTCCCCGCGCGTCGGAACGTCCGTCGAGTGGCTCAACGCTCGTCACGCTCAATGCGACTGTCATGTCGGTCCTGCATCGTCTTTCCAATTGTGACGCCATCGTCTTACCAATTGTGACGCCTGAGAACGCTATGTGTCGCGAAGAAACTTCGCGACACATCACCCGCCACAGCGTCAGTTAGGAGATCACCGTTGGAATCCTGATGGTGGAAAGGAGTGACAACATGTTGTTGGCACAAGTAGACGTTGCAGCTGAGGCCGAAGGCTTCTTCGATGGCGTCAAGAGCGGGCTCAACGATGCCTGGGAGACGATGCTGGGCTTTCTGCCCAACATCATCGGTGCGCTCATCATCCTGTTCGTGGGATGGCTGGTGGCGCGCATCATCAAGCGCGTGCTGGAGCGGGTACTGAATCGTGTCGGTCTTGATCGCTTGCTTCACCGCACCGGGATGAGCGAGACGCTGGAGAATTCCGGTTTCTCGGCGTCCGGCGTCGTGGCGTCCATCGTGTATTGGATCGCCTTGCTGTCGGTGTTCGTCCTGGCGTCGGAGACCCTGGGCTCTGAGACACTGTCGGCGCTGTTGAGTGACCTGGTCGCATACCTGCCTCTGGTTGTGGTGGCGTTGGTCATCCTCATCGTCGCGGCTGCATTGGGGAACTTCGCATCTGAGCTGGTGGCACCGTGGGGTGAGAATCAAAACGTCCCGTGGGCGGCTGCGGGCACTCGATGGGCGTTCCTCATCTTCGGTGTGTTCGCCGCACTGAACACGCTGAACGTCGCTAAGGACATCGTCAACACGCTGTTCATCGCGGTGTTGGCCACCACGGGTGTCGGCCTGGCAGTTGCCTACGGCATCGGTGGCATCAAGACCGCCGAGAAGCACTGGAGCAAGTTGTTCGGTGGCGGTTCGAATTCGGCTGGCATGTAGCCAGCGTTGCCGGGGCGAAGGGCGAAGCCTCCTTCCTGGCGAGCCCTCGCCCCCGCATCAACGCCATCATGAATGACACAACAACTCGAGGCGCGATGAGCACTGCCCGCAAGGCGGCGCTGGCGGCAGCGGGACTACTTGCGGCGGCAGTGCTCGTGTTCGTTTTCCAGAACTCGGAGTCGGTCGATGTGCAGTGGCTCGGATTCACCATCCGTGCGCCTCTGTTCGTGATCATGATCCTGTCGGGACTCGCCGCCATCGGCTTGCGCGACCTGGTTGGATGGGCGCTGCGGCGCCGCACCAAGGCGGCGGAGCGTCGGATGGACAAAGAGCCGAAGAACCAATAGAAATGACACGATCGAGAAAGGACGGGAACATGGGTTCGAAAAAAGAAGAGCCTCGACAAGAGTCGGAGGCAGCGGCCGAAGCAGGCCACGCGGCGGAGCCGCTCGACGTGGGGGATTCGCGGGTCTCGGATATGGCAAAGAAGCTCGGCGAAGCCACCAGCGAGGGCTACAAGAAGGCCCGCCCGGTGGTCGTCTCCGGCGCCAAGAAGGGTGCCCACCTCGCCGCCGTCGGTGGCCGCAAGGGTGCACACCTGGCTGTCGTTGGCGCAGGTAAGGCCAAGGACCTGGTCGTGGATTTCTGGCAGAAGAGGGCGGAGTCCGAAGGGCCAGCCAACCCCGAGGACCACGACAAGTAGGCGCTAGCCACTACCCACACCGAGAGGACCCGCCATGATCGCAATCGCCTCGTTGTTCGTTGTGGTGGCGCTGGCGCTGCTGGTGACGCGTCTGGGGGCGCTGGCGTTGACAGCCACCGGCATGCCGTCCGACGTTGCGCGGTTCCAGGCCCGTTCCGCCTTCACAGGCGTCGGGTTCACTACCAGTGAGTCAGAAACCGTCGTAGGCCATCCGCTGCGTCGCCGCATCGTGATGCTGCTGATGGTGCTTGGCAACGCCGGCTTCGTCACCATGATGGCGACCCTGGTGCTGTCTTTCAGCGGGAGCAGCGGTTCCGGGGACGCCCTGGCTCGGCTCGGCCTCATTCTGGTCGTGCTGTCGTTCTTGTTCTACCTGACGAGGACGTCGTTTTTCGAGAACCGGATCACAGGGCTATTGCGGCGAGCCTTGACCCGCTACTCCGAGCTCGAGCTGCGGGACTTCCACCACATGATGCAGCTATCGGGCGACTATGCCGTCGTCGAGCTGGCCGTGCGCGAAGGAGACTGGGTGGCCGGCAAGAACCTGGCCGAGCTCGAACTACCCAACGAGGGTTTGCTGGTGTTGGCCGTCCAGAGTCTTGATGGCGGGTTCTCCGGGGCTCCGCGCGGCCAGACCGTCGTCCACCCAGGGGACACCTTGATCCTGTACGGGCGCACCAGCGTGGTCGCTGATATCGACACCCGACCCGACTCGCCGCGAGGGGACCAGGCTCATGAGCAGGCCGTTGCCGAGCAGGAGGAGATCTTGCTGGAGGCGCAGGAAGAGCATCCGCCGTCGGAGGACGATGACGAATCCAAGTGAGGTGGCATTAACCCGACGAGCCACGGCGCTCGCACCGAGGCGCCCACGCTCGCTCCTCCGGAACCGAGCATCGAGAAGTTGAAAAGACCGAGAAGTTTGCGAACCTTTCAGACGGCGGCAGCCGTCTTCTGGGGTGTTGTCGGGGCCGGTGTCGCCCTGTACGCGCTGAGCGATGTCAACTCCGACGTTCGAATCCTCGTGGCCGTGCTTTCGGTTGTCCTACCAGGTGCTTCGATCGCAGCTGCTGTGGCGATTCAGCGGGACCGTCCGACGGTGGCAGTACTACTGCTGCTTGTCTCGGCGCTCACCCCGACATATTCCGCCTGGGCACTCAATCTGATTCCCCTGCTGATCGTTGCCACCATCATGCTCCCTCGGTGGCGAGCGAGGAGCGTCGCCGGCTGAGGCGACGCACGGCTTATCTACCGGATCGCCGAATAGATAGTCCGTCTCTGCTGCACCCGATCCACCAACGCAGACCGGCCCCCGGAATACCCGGCGGGGGCCGCTGTCTACCGAATCCCAGGCTGACTCAGCTGGTCGGAAGTGTCTGCATGAACAAGATCAGGTCGAGAACCTGGTCGATGCTGAGGCCGGTTTCAAGGCCGGTAGGCATTGCTGCGCCCGGCTGCCCGAACACGATCTTGTGGGAACCCTCCCACGGGTTGTCAACCATGAGCGTCCCGAGGTACTCGGGCTCGGCTTCGTCGCCGAAATTGAGCTGTGTCCCGTCTGCACCGTGGCAGGCAGCACACTGGGTGTACAGCTCCTCGCCTTCGGCGGCGTCACCGGCGGTCGGAACCTTGGTGTCCGGGTCGAACAGTGTCGACATGTCGAATGCCCCGAGCTGAATGAACGCCGCAAGCGCGCCCAGCTCTTCATCGGACAGGTAGGCCGAGAAGTCGTGGTTCGAGTCGTTCTCGCCGCTGAGCTGCGCGACGATCTGCTCTTCGGTCCACTCGCGTGCGCCCCAGACGCCGGGGAAGCCGGTCATATGGGAACCCGACCCGTAGACACCGTCAACGCCCATGTAGTCCCAGCCGTGACACTCCTTGCAGCGCCAGGTGTCGCCGCCGGTGCGGGTGTTCGTCGACTGGCCCGCCCACAGTGGCATGTCACCGTCTGGGGCATCGACGCCGACTTCCCCGAACCACTTGTCGTATAGGCGGCCACCCAACCCGAGGGCGCTGACATCCCCGGCACCCTTCTCGGTCGGCAGGGTCTGGGCATACGCAATCACGTCGATCATGTCCTGGAGGCTCCAGCCGATGTTCAGCGCAGCGGGCATCGCGGAGCCGGGTTGCCCGACGCGAACCTTATGGAACCCCTCCCAGGGGTTGTCGGCAGCAATCGTCCCGACGAACTCCGGCTCCTCGTCCGACCCGAAGTTGATCGTGGTGCCGTCTGCACCGTGGCATGCAGCGCAGGTACCGTCGTAGAGCTCATCGCCGTTTTCGAGGTCGGCCCCAATAAGCGACTTGTCGGCATTGATGTACATCGACGTGTCGACGAGACCTTGCTGGATGAAGGTGATCAGGTCAACCAGGGCGTCTTCGCCCATGGCGGAGAAGTCGTGGTCGCCGGCTGTGAGAACCGCATTGAGATCCTCAAAGGACTTCGACTGCGCATTCGAGACGCCGGGGAACCCGGTCATGTGGGAGCCTGACCCGTAGACGCCGTCGACGCCCTGGTAGTCCCAGCCATGACACTCCTTGCAGCGCCAAGTGTCACCGCCGGTGCGAGTGTTGGTGGTCTGGGTCGCCCATAATGGCTGGTCGCCGGTCGGTTCATCGACTTCTGCGGCCTCCCACCACTTGTCGTACAACAATCCGCCCGAAACGACGTCACCTTCCGGCGCTGGAGCCTGGGTGGACGGGGCGGCGGTCGTTGTGGCCGGGGCGGCGGTCGCGGTTGGAGGCGGCTCCGTCGTGTCCGCCGAGCTGTCGCTACAGGAAGCGACCAAAAGGGACACGGCTAGGACCAGCACAAATAAACGCCACAAAACAATACCTCCCGTCGGATTCCTTCAGCCTACGGGGGCGATTCAGGCCCCTCAGGCCATCCGTAGGGCCGAAAGGCCCTAATCGACTTTCTATCAGGGTCCATCGAGTGCCGCTCGACACGTTCCTCGAAACGCTGCACACGGCTGTCGGGGCACCACGGGAACCGCCGGGTAGTGTCGCCCCAACGAAGGAGGGGACATGCGCATCGGACTCGTCATCGGGCTGCACGACGCCGACGATCGGGGGAGCGATCCGCCCCGGTGGGACGAGATCAGCGCCCAGGTGCGGGCGGGGGAGCGAGCCGGCTTCGACATAGCCGTTTTCGAAGATGCCCTCACCTTCGCCGGGCGCGGTTCCTGGGAGGCGATGACCATGGTCGGCGGCCTGGCCGCCGTCACCGACACCATCGAGCTGTCGCATTCGGTTGTCAACGCCGCCACCCGGCTGGCGTCCGTGATCGCCTGGTCGGCAGCCACCCTCGACGAGATCTCGGGCGGCCGCTACACCCTGGGCATCGGCGCTGGCAACACCCCCGAAGACTTCGAAGCCTTCGCCGTCCCGGTCGACGCCAAGTTCAGCCGCTTCGAGGAGTCGCTGGCGGTCATACGCAGCCTGCTGCGAGACGGCAGCGTTGACTTCGACGGCGAGTTCCAGCACGCCCACGCCAAGCGCTTCGCTCCCACCGGTTCCCGAGCCGTCCCCATCGTGGTGGCTGGCAAGGGCCCACGGGTGCTGCGCATGGCCGCCCGCTACGGCGACGGATGGAACTGGTGGGGATATGCCACCGACCCAACGGCCGGTGTCGCCGAGATCCTCGATGAGCTGGTGCGAGCCTGCGACGAGGTGGGCCGCGACCCCGCCACGCTACGACGCACGCTCGACCTGTACTCCTACGACATCTTGGGGACGATGGGGGACGGTTCGCATCAGGGGGTGGTCACCGGGAGCCCTTCCGAGATGGCCGAGTCGATCCTCAGTGTCGCCGAGCTCGGCATCGACGAGGTGCGGTGCGATGTGGTTACCAAGCCCGGGCAGCGGGTGGCGGCTGCGGAGGCGATGGCCGAGGTGGTGGAGCTGGTGCAGGCGGGGTAACTCGAATGCAGTAGCGGGTCTCGATGATCAGCCGCCAACGAGGGGGTCGACAGATAGTGCGCCGTCGATCAACTCTCCGAAAAGGGTGATCGGATCCTCGGTGTAGATCGTGCCTTCGAAGGGAATGATGTCGGGTACCTGGGTCGGGTCGAGATTGGTGACCGAGATGTGTGCACCGTCGCAGCCATAGCGCTCACCGAGACCAACGAGACTCTCGCAGAGCTGGAGGCCGTTATCGAACGCGAAGAGGTGACCCTGCACCGCGATGATCCCGGTGGCCTCTGTCGCCAGAGCCTCAGAGATCGTCAAGCCCCCGTTCACGGTCATCCCCGAGCTCGCAACGTCCCCAGCGGTTTGTGGAGCGGGGTCGTCGTTGGAGGGCTCGGGCAGGTCTTGGGCTTCTGGGGGCACTACCAAGGTGTCTTGGCAGTCGGGTTCATCTTCCACGCAGGCTCCGGCGCTCAGCGGGGGTTCTGCCGACGGATCCACGGGGGGCAGCCCTTCGGTGTTATCGATGACCGGCGTTTCGCCGGTGGGCGGTCGTGAATCGCTCTCTGAGGCACAAGCAGTAGCAATCAGAACCAGAGCTGCAACGATCGCGACCATTGAGAACAGACTTCGTTGCTTCAACATGATCGACTCCTCGGTATTTCGCAGGTACCCCGTTTTGACGTACCGAACTCTGATGTGGTTCCCCAGATCGGACGGTCGCGCCGGTGACAAGCAGCGACTTGCCTTCTTCTGAAGTCTCCTGTACACTCTGCAGCGCAAAGTTCTTTGAAGCACTGCGAGAGTATCACGGGAGGTGATTGGGGTGGTGCACACAACGGATCTGAGAAGGCTGGAGAGGGATGCGTTCCGCAAGTTCTACGACGACGGGGTTTTCGACCTGTTCCTGGGGGCCATGCTCGGGCTCATGCCGCTGGCCGGGCAGGTCGACAGTTGGTCGAACAGCGAAGTCGTCCGGATCGCCGCATACATTGTGATCTACGGAGGCCTGGTCACGCTGTTCATGGGCTGGCGGCGCCGTTTGCTACGGACCCGGCTTGGTGATTTCAAGCCGGGACCAGAACGACGTCGCAAGATCCACGTCGTGCGGCTGGTGCTGGCCGGTTCGGTATTGGTTGGGCTGGTTGGATTCGCGATAGGGGCGGTGGCTCCCGCAGCCGATTGGTCGGTGACGGATCTCGAATTCATCATGCCGATCGTTTGGTTTGTTAACGCCACAGTTGTGTTCAGCCTCATGGCCCACTTCCTCGATGTGCCTCGACTCCACATCCACGGTGTGCTCTTTGGCTCGGCCCTACTGATCAAAGAGTGGCCGGGCGCTTTGTGGGACATCGAGGTTCCGCTGGGGGTCGCCTTCGGTGCTCCGGCCGCGGTCATCGTCGGAATCGGCCTGGTGAAGCTGACCCAGTTCGTCAGGGACCACCCCGTCATTTCCGCAACGGATGCGTCTCTGTGAGCGACGACGGACCCATTCCCCCGAAGCAGGTGGACCGGCTGGTGCACGAGCCCGCTCGACTCGCCATCCTGACCAACCTCTTCGTCGTCGAGAACGCCAACGCAACCTACGTGCTGCAACAAACCGGCCTGACCTGGGGCAACCTGGCGTCCCACCTTGCCAAGCTCGAGGACGCCGGGTACGTCAAAGTCGAGAAGTCGTTCAAGGGAAAGAAGCCACAGACGACTCTGTCGCTTACCTCCAAGGGGCGCCGCGCCCTCATCGCCTACCGAGAGCGGATGCTGGGCGTACTCGGTCCCGTCGTCGGGTAGCCCGACCCACCCCACCACCGGGCGTGGCCCCGTCTGAGGTCGCGAAAGCAGAGCGTGCAAGCACCTTGCGACGTTTGAAGCGCGACGAAGGCCCGAGAGGATCCCGGGCCTTCGTTTTCTAACCGTTGAGGGCTAGCAGAGGTCGCCGCTGCAGGGGGGTGGGGTTGGCGGTGGGTTGTCCCCGTCACCCCCATCTCCAGGATCGCCGCAGAACACCACGTGGGAGATGGCGTGGTGCTTGCCGTCATCTGATTGGCCCTGCACGTAGTAGCCACCAATGGAGCCGGCTTCGCTGGTGAAGTAGCCGGCTGCCTTGACGTGGAGCGACGCGACGCCGTTCGCTGTCCAGTGGAACTCGGTCGGCTCATTGGGATCGTCGATGCCGTCGAGCGAGACGGTGAGGCCGTTGGCTGCGGAACCCGTAATCGTCGAAGCTCCGAAGCTCTCGAACTTCACGCAGTGGTCGCCGCTTGGAGTTTTGTTCTGATCTGCCTGAGCAGCAGCTGGGACGATGAGCATTGACGCCACAATGGCTGACGCCATCATCGCTCTGAACGTTCGAGACATGTGGGCTTCCTTCCGAATAGCTTGAGGACAACGTATTTGGTTGCACGAACTCTTATTAGAAGGGATCAGAGCGCACTTCGGGACTAGACACCTGTTCCAAGCCCAGCGGGGCGGCGGCGTTGCCGATCTGCCCGGGCCGGTACTGCCCTCACCGCTGGGAAGGCGTTCTATTGCTGCGATTCACATGAGGCCTGGCACCTGACCAGCCAAGGCGACCACTCCCCGTCATGCCTTTGTCCGCGCCGAGTATGTGGGCCAGGCCTACGAGGACCACCCGCCACCCATCGGGTACGGGCAAACCATCTCCCAGCCCTACATCGTCGCCATCATGAGCGCAGCGCTGGACACCGAGCCCGGGGACAAGGTGCTCGAAGTTGGCATCGGGTCCGGTTACCAGGCGGCGGTGTTGGCCGGCTCGGCCGCCCGGGAACTCGCCGGCTAGGGTCTCTCCTCGTTGCCTGGAGTCGGCGACGATCAAGGGCATCCCGGCCCGATTGGAGGACAGGGCATGGAGATCACCAAGGACACCAAGGTCTCGGACATTCTGCGTGAGTACGGCGACATCGCCGAGGTGATGGAGTTGTTCGGGATCAAGCGGGTGGGCGGCTACAGC
>JAOTWH010000076.1 GCA_029863035.1 Acidimicrobiia bacterium
CGGGCTCGTCTGCGAACATCACACACCCCTTGGAGGCCACCCCAATGGCGTAGGCAGGCAGGCCGAAGCGCTCGCATATCTCCTGGCATCCGGCCAGAATCCGCTCGCCGATCTGGTCGAGTCGCCGGTAGGCGTCGGCGTCGAGCACCTCTATCAGAGTGGCCTCGGCTGCCGCCATCGTCAGTGGGTTGCCGTTGAAGGTTCCGACCTGAGCGACGGTCCCGTCGCTGATCTGGGCCATGATCTCGTCGGTGCCGAGGACTGCGCCGATCGGGGTCCCGCCACCTGTGGCCTTGGCCAACGCGATCAGGTCCGGGACAACGCCGTACTTCTCCACCGCGCCCCCGGCGGCGATGGTGGCTCCGGTCTTGACTTCGTCGAAGATCAGCACCACACCGTGTTTGCGGGTGATCTCACGGACCGCCTCCAGGTAGCCGTCGTTGGGGGGAACCACACCGATGTTCATCATGATCGGCTCGATGATCATCGTGCCGATGTCCCTGTTGGCCGTCAGCGCGGCATCAAGGGCGTCCGGATCGTTGAAAGGCACGACCACTGTCAGGTCTAACAGCGCCTGCGGGATCCCCGCCGACTGCGGCACCGATACCGGATGGGCCCGCGGTCCGATCTTCGACGGGTCGGGATGGACCGAGACCATCACGGAGTCGTGGTGGCCGTGATAGGAACCCTCGATCTTGAGCAATCCTTCCTTGCCGGTGAAGGCTCGGGCCAAGCGCACTGCGTCCAGGGTCGCCTCGGTGCCGGAGTTGGAGAAGCGGACCTTGGGGAGCCGGAAGCGCCGTGACAGTTCTCGCGCTACTCGAACGGCACTGGCGTTGGGCGCCGCGAAATGGGTCCCCTTCGAAGCGGCATCGGCGATGGCTGCTGCAACCGTGGGATGGGCATGGCCAACGACCATCACCCCGAACCCGTTATGGAAGTCGCTGTATTCGTTGCCATCGAGGTCGACGACCTTCGAACCGTGACCCTCAACTATGTAGATGGGATGGGGCGTCTGCTCCTGGAATGACGAGGCGACTCCACCCGGGAGAACCTGTTTGGCCTCGTCCACGAACTTGCCAGACTTGGCGGTGCGGAGCCGTAGCGACTCCTCCATTGACTTGGTCAGGTCCTCCACACGGTCTGGGTGGATGCTGCTGGACATGTGATCTCCGATCTCTGTCGCCGAACCAAATCTAGCCTGCTGCCACTGGCCGCAACTCGGAGGGGCTCTCTATAGTCCGAACACCGTGACCGATCCCTTCGCCGCTTCAGAAGATCTGGCGTTCGCAGCGCGGGCCTCTTTCGCAGGCGTTCCCAGCCGGTCGCTGGACGCTCTGGGGGACGCCGGTGTGGTCGTGCTGGGAGCCCCCTTTGACTGGGGCACCTCTTACCGACCAGGCGCTCGGTTCGGTCCCAAAGCCATAAGAGAGGCAGATTACCTCGGCTTTGATGGCTACCGACCGCATCTCCCCACCGGCATCGACGCGCTGGGTGCGCTGAAAGTTGTCGACGCCGGCGATGTGGCTGTCGTGCCGGGCCAGGTCGAGCCGAGTCTGGAGCTGATCACGAACGCAGTTGAGACCGCATCTCGTGCCGGAGCGGTGCCGATCGTGCTGGGGGGCGATCACACCGTGACGTTTGCCAACGCCAGCGGCGTAGCCCGAGTCCATGGCTTCGGAGAGGTGGCGCTCATCCACTTCGACGCCCATGCCGACACCGGCGACACTCAGATGGGAGCCCTCTACGGCCACGGAACCCCTATGCGACGGCTTATCGAATCGGGAGCTGTGCCGGGCCATCGATTCGTGCAGATCGGGCTCCGTGGGTATTGGCCGGAGCCCGAGGTTGTGGCCTGGATGGCCGACCAGCAGATGCGGTACTTCATGATGTCGGACATCGAGGAACGGGGGATGCCGTCCGTCCTCGATGAGGCAGTGACGCTGGCGGCGGCCGACGCCAAGGGCGTGTTCATCTCCGTCGACATCGACGTTGTGGACCCAGGTCTGGCACCGGGGACGGGCACACCCGAGCCCGGTGGCCTTACCTCTCGCCAGTTACTCGACGCGGTGAGGCGACTGGGCCGCGAGCTAGACGTGCTGGGGGCGGACGTCGTCGAGGTGTCCCCGCCCTACGACGGCCCCGGTCAGGTGACGGCATTCCTCGCCAACCGTGTGGTCCTAGAGATCCTCAACGGGATGGCGGAGCGAGCCCAGCCCTAGGAGCGAACGCTCAGAATTGCGTCCGGCGACTCCTCTGCAGGAAGACGCTGAGCAGCATGATGGACGCCGTGATGACGAAGATGGCGGTGCCGAACACGTTGACCTGTGGCGGCACGCCGACGCGGGCCGCGCCCCAAATGAAGAGAGGGAAGGTGACTGTTTGACCAGAGTTGAAGTTCGTGATGATGAAGTCGTCGAAAGACAGAGCGAAGCCCAACAAGAACGCGGCGAACACTCCGGGCATGATCATCGGCAGCGTCACCTTGCGAAACGTGGTCCACTCGTCGGCGTATAGGTCCATGGCGGCCTCCTCGAGGTGGCGATCGAATCCCGAGAGGCGCGCCTTGACCGTCACCACCACGTAACTGATGTTGAAGAGGATGTGGGCAATGACGATCGTCGCGAAACCGGTGGCCACGTTGAGTGTGATGAACAGCGCCAGAACCGAAGAACCGAGCACCACCTCGGGAGTCGCAATCGGCAGGAACAGCAGGATGTTGGTCGTACCCCGGAACCGAAAGCTGTAGCGGACCAGGGCCAGCGCGATAAGGGTGCCCAATACGGTGGCCACCAGCGCCGACAGAAACGCGATCCTGAGGCTCACCAAAAGTGATTCGAAGAGGCCGGGAACGTCGAAGGCGTTGCGCCACGACCGCAACGTGAAGCCTTGCCAGGTGAAGTTGAAGCGACCCTGGTTGTTATTGAACGAAAAGAGGATGACCACGGCCACCGGAATGAACAGGTAGGCCAGCACCGCCATGGCGTAAACGGTGAGAAGGTGACGCTTGACGAACTTACCCAGCCGCCGCCGCGGGGCGGACGGATTCTGGCGTAGCACCTCGGCAACCGCCATCAGGCCACCAGCTCCTCGGTACCCGTGGCCCTGACGTAGGGGATGATGATGAGCAAGACGGCCACCATGAGCGTCAGCGATAGCGCCGAGGCCACCGGGTAGTCGAGCACGACGAGGAACCGACTCTGGATGACGTTGCCGATCATGAACTGTTGTGGCGTCCCCAATAACTGAGCGTTGACGTAGTCGCCGGCAGCGGGGATCAGCGTGAGCAGCGTCCCGGCGACAACGCCGGGCCGTGATAGTGGCCAGGTGACCTTGCGGAACGCCACCATCGGGCTGGCGTAGAGGTCGTTGGCCGCTTCCACAAGGGAATGGTCGATCTTCTCCAGCGACACATAGATGGGCAGCGTCATGAACGCCAAGAAGTTGTAGGTGATGCCGGCGACCACCGCGATACCGGTGGCGAGCAGGCGTCCGTTCTCTTCTACCAGTCCGAGCGTTTGGAATACGCCGACTACGAACCCGTCGTCGGCCAGGATCACCTTCCACGCCAGGGTTCGCAGCAGGAATGGCACCAGGAAGGGCATCAACACCATCACCAAGAGCAGGTTCTTGTAGCGACCACCGCGGAATGCGATGAAATAGGCCAGCGGATAGCCGATGGCGATGGCGATGATGGTGGCCACCCCGCCATAGAGGAGGGAGCGGAAGAACTGGCCGCCGAATGTGGTGAAAGCCTCGGCGAAGTTGTCCCACCGCCAAGCGAACTCGAACCCGGTCTGGAAGGTGCCCTCTTCTAACGACGTTCTGGCCAGTTGTGTCATGGGGATGACATAGAAGATGATCAGCCACAGCCCGCCGGGGATGAGCAGCCAATAGGCCACTCGAGTTCTGGAGCGAATCGCCGCCACCGTGATCGCCATCCCGGTCCCGATAAGCACTATGGGGATCACGAGCCGAGCCAGACCACTTAGCGCCGATCCGGTGATCATCGTCACACCTAAGACTGTGATGACCACCCCGACGATCAGCAGACCCCATTGTCGAGCCGTCATCCTGCGGGTCTGGGCCACGGCGTGGCCGACGTCAGCCACGGGATCTGGGGTCGCTACCGCTATCCATGAACGGCGAAGGTGTGTCCCGGCTCCCACGTCGCCAGCACGTGGTCGCCTGGGCTGTAGCGATGGGCCCCGACGTTCTGAGCCACGGCGGAAAGCTCGGCTCCTGTGGAGGTGCGCACCAGGTACTGGGTGGCGACGCCGATGAAGGAAGCATCTGTAACGACCACCTCCAAGGAGTTGCGTGGCAGATCGGAATCACCGGGCATGGCGAGCCGGATCTTTTCGGGACGGATTCCGACCAGGATCTCGCCCTCGCTCGCCTCAAGCGCGTCTGGATCCACACCCAATTCCACCCCGTCGGCCATCTTCACTCGACCAGCCTCAGCGTCGATCACACGCACGCTCATGAGGTTCGAGGCGCCGAGGAAGTTGGCAACGAACCGCGAGCGTGGCCTCTCGTAGATCTCAGTGGGAGAACCGAGTTGCTCGATGCGCCCCTCGTTCATCACCGCGATGGTGTCGGCCATGGTCATGGCCTCCTCCTGATCGTGGGTGACGTGGACAAATGTGATGCCGACCTCGGTCTGGATGCGCTTCAGCTCGATCTGCATCTCCTTGCGGAGCTTGAGGTCGAGGGCGCCCAGCGGCTCATCGAGCAACAGCACCTTGGGGTGGTTGATGAGGGCCCGAGCCAATGCCACCCGTTGCTGCTGGCCCCCCGAGAGCTGCCCCGACCTGCGTTTCTCCAGTCCGGCGAGCTGAACCAGGTCGAGCATCTCGCCCACCCTGGTCTTGATCTCCGAATCGCTCACTTTGGTCCGGCGCAGTCCGAAGGCCACGTTCTCGTAGATGCTGAGGTGAGGGAACAAGGCGTAGCTCTGAAAAACCGTATTGGCGAGCCGCCTATACGGCTTGAGGCCGGTGACGTCCTGACCGTCGAGCCGGATGGTGCCCGTGGTGGGCTCTTCGAACCCTCCGATCATCCGCAGCGTCGTCGTCTTGCCGCAACCCGACGGCCCCAACAGCGCGAAGAAGCGGTGCTCCTCTATGTCAAGGGTCAGGTCGTCTACTGCGACGATGTCGCTGAACCGCTTCGTCACTCGATCTAGCTCGACGGCGAATATCTCGCCGGCGTTACCAGCGGGTTGATCCGATTCTTGGCGACCCCTTCGTTCCAATCAGGCTCCGATAACGGCCTCGAACAGCTCGTTGAACTGCCGCTCCTCATCCTCGTCAAGCTGCTTGAAAATGTGGGAGTTGGCCAGAGTGGCTTCGTCCGGGAAGATCAGCGGATCGTCCGCCAGGGCCGTCAGATCCTCGTCGCCGATCTCTGCACCAAGGTCGCGTATCGCCTGTTGAGCACCGACCACGGGGCAAACGAAATTCACCCAGCTTTCGATCTTGGCGGCCACCACCGGGTCGTAGGCGTAGTTCATGAACGCCTCGGCGTTGGCCTTGTTCTCGGCGCCCTTCGGAATGATCATGTTGTCCGACCAAAGCATCAGCCCCTCGTCGGGGACCAGGAAGCGAAGGTTGGGGTTGTCGAGTTGGAGCTGAATAACATCGCCCGACCAGGCGAAGGCCGCCCACACGTTGCCGCTGGCGAGATCGTCTCCGTAGTCATTACCGGTGAAGCGGCGGATTTGACCGTCGTCGACGGCCTTCTGCATCCGCTCCGTAGCCGCTTTGGCGTCGTCGACCGTAGCCGTTGCCGGATCGATGTCCATGCCCAGCATCACCAGGCCGAGAGTGTCGCGCATCTCTGTGAGCATCGTGACCCGGCCGGCAAATTCGGGGTCGAAGATGTCGTTGACCGAGGTGAGCTCGCGTCCAGTTCTGTCCGGGTCGTAACCGATGGCTGTGAAGCCAGATTGCCACGGCAGCGTGTAGGTACGGTCCGGATCGAATCCGGGACTCTGCAATGCACTGACCAAGTTGACGGCGTTGGGCACGTTGGCCTTATTGATCTCCTCGACCCAGCCGAGGGTGATGAAGCGAGCCGCCATCCAGTCGGTGATTACGCCAATGTCCCGAGAAATGCTCTGGCCGGCGCTGAGCGGGCCCTGGACCTTGCCGAACCACTCGTTGTTGTCGTTGATCTCCTCGATGTACTCGACCGAGATGCCGGTGAGCTCCTCAAAGTCCTGTAACGACGAGGTCTCGAAGTAGCTGTCATCGCCTCCCGGGTCGATGTAGAACGGCCAGTTGGCGAAGACGAGATCCATGGAAGCCGCGGCGGCGGCAGTGGTGGCGGCCCCCCCCGCCGTGGTGGCAGCCCCCCCCGCCGTGGTGGCAGAGCTGTCGTCGTCGCTGCAAGCCGCCAGGAGCATCCCTCCGCCTGCCGCTACGGCGGCGCCATAGCCCATCATGCGCAGTACATCGCGTCGGCTCAGATTCCTCTGCATCGCCATTCGTGATGTCGACGTGAGGCCGCGGCTAGGCGGTGGCGATGCTCCCTGGTTCTCTGTCGGTCTTGGTGGTGCCATTGCAGCCTCCCTCATAGCCCTCGAAGATCGCGCGCCTCCGAGGTCGGATCCAAACTCGTCGAAGCCTAGCCCACAGTCAAATCGCGAGTCCAAATGCCGGTCGGGAGAGTCGAAGCGCATTCGCTTGAGCTGTTGGCGGATCCCAGCGAGTATGGTTTTGGAGCTCTTGCCGGGCCTGTATCGGCACTAGAGAATCGCACTGAAACCGACGAGCCTGTGGATTCGAGGAGAGGTACAGATGACATCGTTCTGGCATCCGTTCGCGGCGATGGGTGCCGTAGCCGGCCATGAGCTGACCATCACCCGCGGCGAGGGCGTCTACGTATGGGACAGCGAAGGCAATCGATATCTCGACGGCACGGCCGGGCTCTGGTTCACGAACATCGGCTACGGGCGCCCCGAGATCGCCGAAGCGGTGCAGGCGCAGATGGCCAAGATCGCCACCTATCACACGTTCGGGGATTACACCCACGAGCCGACGACACAGCTGGCCGAGCGGATCGCCTCGCTGGCGCCCGTGCCCAACAGCAAGGTGTTCTTCGGCAGCGGAGGCTCCGACGCTGTCGATACGGCTGGCAAGCTGGCACGACGCTACTTCCACGAGATCGGACAGCCGGAACGGACCGTGTTCATCTTCCGTGATTGGGCCTATCACGGCATGCACGGATTCGGAACGTCGGTAGCCGGGTTAAGCCCCAACCGTGAGGGCTACGGCCCCATGATCGACGACGTCGTGGGCGTGCCATACGACTCCGCCGAGGCGTTGCAGGCGGCGGTCGACGAGATCGGGGCACACCGGGTGGCAGCGCTGTTCTCGGAACCAGTCATCGGGGCCGGAGGGGTTCGGCCCGTGCCCGAGACCTACCTGAAGGAATCCCGCCGCATCATCCGTGAGGCGGGCGCCCTCTATATCGCCGACGAGGTAATAACCGGGTTCGGCAGGGCGGGCGACTGGTTCGCCTCCAACCGGTTCTCACTCGAGCCCGACATCGTCACCTTTGCCAAGGGTGTGACCTCGGGGTACCTGCCGCTGGGTGGCGTCATCGCATCTCCCAACGTTGCCGCTCCGTTCTGGGCAGCCGATTCGCCAATGTGGCGCCACGGTTACACCTACTCGGGCCACGCCACGGTGTGCGCTGCTGGCCTGGCCAACCTCGACATCATCGAGAAAGAGAAGCTGCCGCAACGAGCCCTGGAGCTGGAGACGGTTCTAACCGAGACCCTGCAGCCCCTGTTGGAACTCGATGCTGTCACCGAGATCCGTTCCGGCGTTGGATTGATGGCCGCCATCCAGTTCGACCCGCAGCTACTGGCCGACGATCCCAACTTCGCGGCGAAGGCCAACGCATCGGTGCGAGATCACGGCGTCCTTACCAGAGCGATCGCCGGGGGCGGCCTCCAGATCTCGCCACCCCTGGTGATAACCGAAGCCGAGCTCGACGAGCTGGTAGCGGGCCATCGGGCGGGCATCGAAGCCGCCTCTTAGAACGCCTCGTCTGGCAGGGCCATCAGAGCGCCATCTTGGGCTTCGGCCCAGTTGCGGCGCATTGCCACCTTGGGGAGAGAGGTCTTGGCGAAGAAGCGGGCCGACGCGATCTTGCCCTCGTAGAAGGCCTTGTCCTCCCCAGGGTCGGCGTCGAGAGCAGCCTGGGCCACCTCGGCGTGACGAATCATGAGCCAGGCGACCACCAACTCGGACAGGCTCCACAGCAAGTGGTTGGTTAGCAGGCCCACCTTGTAGATCTCAGTGGGCTCGGTCTGGGAAGCCATGGCGTGACCGACCATCACGCCAACGTGGGCCTGAGTGTCGTCGAGTGCCTTGCCAAGCATTTCTCGCTCGTAGGCAAATGGGTCGTCGCCCTCCCCGCCCTTGACGGTCTCGGTGATCATCTCTGCCAAACGGGTGAGAGTGGCACCCTGATCCTTGACGATCTTGCGGAAGAACAGATCCAATGCCTGGATGCCGGTCGTTCCCTCGTACAAGGTGTCGATCTTGGCGTCCCTGATGTACTGCTCGATCGGGTAGTCCTTGGTGTACCCAGAGCCTCCGAACACCTGAAGCGACTGAGCCAGTACCTCGTATGCCTTCTCCGATGAATAGCCCTTCACCAAGGGCAACAGCAGATCGTCGAGCTTGGCCCAGTGGTCGTCGTCGGGGTGGAGCATGACCTGGTCCTGCACCCAAGCCGTGTAGTAGATGAGAGCCCTCATCCCCTCGGCGTGGGACTTCTGCAGCATCAGCATGCGCCGCACGTCGGGATGGCGGATGATGGCCACCCGCGGTGCGGTCTTGTCCATGGCCTGCGCTAGGTCGGCGCCCTGCACCCGCTCCTTGGCAAAGTCGAGTGCGTTGAGGTATCCGGTCGAGAGCGTTGCCATCGACTTGGTGCCGATGAGCATTCGAGCCTCTTCGATGACGTGGAACATCTGACGGATGCCTTCGTGCACCCCACCTACGAGGTAGCCGACGGCGGGGCGATCGACTCCGAACGACAACTCGGTGGTCGAGGAGGCCTTGATGCCCATCTTGTCCTCGAGATTGGTGGCGACAACACCGTTGCGCTCGCCGATGGAACCGTCTTCGTTGACCAAGAACTTGGGAACGATGAACATCGAGAGACCCTTGGTGCCGGGACCGGCGCCCTCGGGGCGAGCCAGCACCAGGTGGATCACGTTCTCGAAGTAGTCGGCGTCACCCGAGGTGATGAAGCGCTTCACGCCTTCGATGTGATAGGTGTTGCCCTCGACCTGGACCGCCTTGGTGGTCCCAGCCCCGACATCGGAGCCGGCGTCGGCCTCGGTGAGCACCATGGTGCCACCCCAGCGTCGATCGACCATGTTCTGTGCAAAGAGATCGCCTTGCTCGGGGGTACCGAGCAGCTTGATGACGGCGGCCATGAGGCTGTTGCTCATGTAGAAGTAAGCAGCAGGGTTAGCTCCGATCAGCAGCTCCTGGGCCGCCCACCGCAACGACGGCGGAGGACCGAACCCTCCCAGCTCCTTGATCTGGAGGAACTTGTGCCATTCGCCGTCATACACGGCGTCGAGGCTCTTCTCGATCCCATCTGGCAGTTTCACATCGCCGTCTGTGAGAACCAGTGGGACCCGATCGCCCTCGACGAAACTCGCTGCGAACTCGTCTCGCGCCAGCCGATCGACCTCTCGCAGGATGTCGCCGACCATGTCCACATCGGCGTCGAAGGGCTCCGTCCCCAGGTAGTCGCCGAGGTGGTTGAACTCGAAGAGGTTGAACTCGATGTCCCTCAGGTTGGTGCGGTAATGGCTCATTGACGTGCTCCCTGATGAAGTGTTCTTTTTGATTCTACGCTCTAATTTGAGTGTATGTTCTATAACGATGGAATCTCCCCCCTTTATTCGGCAT
>JAOTWH010000274.1 GCA_029863035.1 Acidimicrobiia bacterium
TGATACCCGGCGACATGGGCAGGGCGTCATGGGTGCTGGCTGGGAGACCCGGCGCCATGGAACGGACATTCGGATCGTCATGTCACGGGGCGGGTCGCGCCATGAGCCGAAAAGCGTCGGTCAAGGCAGCCAAAGGGCGCGATATCGGCGCTGAACTCGCGGCGGCCGGCATCGTGGCTCGGTCCAAGGGCTGGCGAGGCCTGGCCGAAGAACAGTCAGACGCCTACAAGGACGTCGACGAGGTGGTCGACGTGGTCGACCGGGCCGGGCTGTCGGCCAAGGTGGCAAGGCTGGTTCCGCTGGGAGTGATCAAGGGTTGAGGGGTCGAGGGGTCGATGTCCCGCGGAGTCAGGCGTTAGCCCGACTATGGCGTTGCAGCGCAGCCTCAACCAGGTGCCGGGTGAAGCCCTCGTGGCCAGCGGGATCATTGGCCAAGCACAGGTCGGCCCCTCCGTAGTCGGCCTCAGGGAAATACACCCCACAGTTCGGGTTGATCTCCAACATGAAGGGAGTGCCGCTGGCGTCGACCCTGAGGTCACAACGCCCGAAGCTGGCGCCGCCCAGCGCCAAGAAGAACCGGGCCGACGCATCGCGCAGTTTGGCGTTGAGCACCGGGTCCTCCACCGGGAACGCAACCATTCCCGCGTATTCGACCCACTTCATCTTCTCATGCTTGAAGCTCTCCCCCTCGGGGAACCGGTACTGCACAGGCGTGTAGGTGATAGGTGAGTCAGGGTGCTCCGCGTTCTCGGCGACCAGCACTGTGCACTCGACTCCGTCGATGTACTCCTCGATGAGCGCCTTGCCGTGTCGCTTGATGATCTTGTTGGCTTGGCGCACCAGGCCGGCCGGGGTGGCCACTCGTGACGCCCGGCTGATCGACACGCTGGCGTAGCTGCTGTGGTGTTTGATAAATAGAGGGAACGTGAGCTCTTCGGCCGCTCGCTGGACGTCGTCATCGGTTTCGGCGAAGACGTAGGCGGGGGTGGCGATGCCCTGGCGCTTACAAGCCTGTTTCATCATCTCTCTGGTGGGTTCGTAGTAGCTGGAGGTTGCGCCGGTGAATGGCACGCCAAGCCGTTCCAGGGTCAGCACCACTTCGATGCCCGGCCGATTCTCGTCGGCCGCACCGTCACAAAGGTTGAAGAAGAGGTCGAAGCCCTTCCCCACCAGCTCCTTGATCCTGGCCGGACCGTCCTTGCCAGTGAGGTTCTCGACGTGCCACTCCGCTTCCGGCATGAACGGTCGGGGGTCACACGGCCAATCGCCGGCCGGGAAGGGAATCGCGTCGAGGTCCTGGGTGGTCAGCAGGCAGATACGCATGTCGGCTACCAGGCCCAGTCGAGGAAGGCGGTACCGAGCAGCACTAATGCGATGGAGAGGCCGGCAACGCTCATGGCGACGATGAATCGAGGACCGTACTTAGTCAATTCATAGCGGTCGTGGAACTCTGCATCGTTCGCCAGAGGACCACGGCGGAGAATCTGGATTGCCCTGACCGTGAAGAATCGATCTGAGCGGGTCAAAGCATCCCAGTCGGCCCTCCTCTCGGTTCTCAGCCACTCGACGAAGCGCTGATTCTCGATTCCGTGTCGCACATCCAGGTAGAAGGCGTAGACGACCGATACCGAAGCGACGATCACCAGGAACTTGACCTGGAAACTCGCATTCATCTGTGGTGGATCGGCACAGGGGTCACGACATCATTTCCGGCGCGGCGTTCCCCGGCAGCAGCGTCGCTCAAGGCTGGTTACTCCTCGTAACCGGGATGGGCGATGCGCCCAGGCGATTCGGGCTGGCCTTGCGGCACTGCAGAGGGAATGTGCGGCATGGACCCCTTCAACCCGGTGAGCACCACGAACATGGCAGCGGCCGGCTCAAGCGTCGGGTAGCCACCTCCGTTGCTCTGGGCTTCGACCACCGAGAAGTCCTTGGCATTGAGCGTCGCCGACACGGCCGGCGACTCGTACTTCAGCGAGCCGTTCAATTCGATGCGATGGGTCTCTCCCCCGAACCGTCCGTCCATGGCGGCCGTCACCCCGTCGTCGAACATCATGAAGGCGTTGTCGGTCTCGGCTTCGAACTCCTGGCGGTTGAGGTAGAGCCGGGGCTTGTCCTTGTATGGCTCGCCGGAGGTGGGGCAGAATGTGACGCAGTTGCCGCACTCGTTGCAGAAGTCGGTGAGCACGGCGATCTGGTGAGTCT
>JAOTWH010000275.1 GCA_029863035.1 Acidimicrobiia bacterium
TGACATCGGAGGACGAGTACTTCCCTCTTCCGCCTTCGCTGCGCTCCATGATGGCATCGCTGCAAGCGGCGGTTGAGCTTGGCTACAGCGCCAGCCAACCGGGCCTGTCGGGCCCCCTTGACGAAGATCGGACTTGGTCGGCCACCGACGCTCTGGAGCTACTCGGCGTCGGCTCCGGCCTCAGCGACTAGCTCGAGGATCTGTTCCACCACCTCGGCGATGCCAACGTCGGAGGTGTCGACTTCAACTGCGTCATCGGCCGGCCGTAACGGAGACACATCTCGGGTGGAGTCGAACGTGTCACGCCGAGCTAAATCTTGGGCAACCTCGGACACCGGTCGATCGTCCGCCGTCGGGTCACCAGCGCGGCGTTCAGCTCGAACCTCGGGCCGAGCGGTTAGGAACACCTTGACTAACGCCTGGGGGAACACCACCGTTCCAATGTCTCTCCCTTCCACCACGGCCGACATCTGTCGTTCTTCCACCCACTGGCGCTGACGCGCCACCAGTATCTCCCTCACCTCGGCGATCGCAGAGATCTCGCTGACCTCCGCCGTCACCTCTTCAGAGCGGATCTGGTCGGAAACGTCGACTCCGTCGAGCAAGGTGTGACCGTCGGAGAAATCGAAGTTGGCGGCGGCTACCACACTCACCACCGCGGCGACGTCGTCGAGGTCTGTGTCCGTCGCCAAGACCGCGAGCGTTGCGGCTCGATACATGGCGCCCGTGTCCAGGTGGGCGTATCCGAGAACATGGGCCACCAAGCGACTGACTGTGGTCTTTCCCACGCCGCCGGGTCCGTCTATCGCGATGACCACACAGCCTCCAGGGTCTCAAAGAAGTTAGGCCAGCTCACCGCAGCCACATCGGCGCCGTCGATTTCCACCGCGTCGCCCCCGGCAGCCGCCACCGCCGCCGCCATAGCCAGGCGGTGGTCTCCGTGCGCGGCAACGGTCCCGCCAGAAAGCCTCTCCACGCCGATGACCGAGAAACCGTCCTCATATGCAGTTGCCATGCCACCCAGTCCTGTGATCATCTCCACGGTTGATGTGACCCGATCACTCTCCTTGATCCGCAGCTCTGCTGCGTCGTGCACGGTGGTGACTCCCTGTGCAACAGAAGCGATGACCGCCACCAACGGCAGCTCATCGAGACATCGAGCCGTGAGGTCACCGCTCACTTCGATGGCGGTCAACATCGCTCCGCCCACAGTGACATCCCCGATCGGATCCCCCAGAACGTCCCCGGTGACGGCTACATGCACCGATGCCCCCATCGCGTCCAGGACTTCGAGGAACCCGGTCCGTCCCGAATTGAGCGTGATCTGTTGGGTCGTGATCTCGGCGCCGGCTGTCATCGCGGCACTCGCCCACAGGAAGGCAGCAGACGAAGCGTCGCCGGGAATGGCGATGTCCAATGTCGGAACAGGGCCAGGCTCGATGGTGAATCGACCGCCCCCCTCATCCCGACCCAACCCGAGACTCTGCAACCATTTCTCGGTGTGGTCGCGATAACCGGGCGGGCTGGTGATCGCGCTCGATCCCTCCGCCTGGATGGCTGCCAGTTGGAAGGCGCTCCGCACCTGTGCCGACGCCACTTCGATGACAACGTCCGCCCCTTTCAGCCGATCGGCTGCACCAACGGCGATGGGGGGCTTGCCTCCGGGAGCGGTGTCGATGCTGACGCCCAATGCCTGCAACGGGGCCACAAGCCGGCCCATGGGTCGAGCAAGCAAGGATTCGTCCCCGGTGATGGTGGTGCGGAATAGGCGGGCACCAAGCGCACCGGCCAATAATCTCATCGTGGTGCCCGAGTTTCCGGCATCAAGCGGCCCCGACGGCGGAGTCCATCCCTCCACGCCGGGAGAAGACACCACCGATCCGTCGATATCGACACCTAACGCTCGCAGCGCAGCGGCGCTCGAGGCGACATCGGCGCCAGTCCCAAGGCCCTGCAAACTGCTGGTTCCGTCGGCCATGGCGGCCAAGATGAGAGCCCGGTGAGAAAGGGACTTGTCTCCCGGCAAACGAAGCTCGGCGCTGAATGGTCCCGAAGGCGGTTCTACTCTCACGAGGCAGAAGCCAGATAGAGGGCCCTCACTTCATCGATCGTGAGTTGGCGCCACGTGCCGGGCTGGAGGCGCTGATCGCGCAGCGGCCCTATCGCGGTACGAACCAACTCGTTCACCG
>JAOTWH010000077.1 GCA_029863035.1 Acidimicrobiia bacterium
CCGATGAAGAGCGCAGCTCTCCGTGGCGATCGGACATGAGATCCTCGAACTCGGCGCCAGGGGCGTAGTTGCGGTACCAAACGAAGTTCTGGAGCCGGGCTCCCGGCGCTGTGTTCCCATCGACGTCCGGAATCGCATACACCAACACGTGGCCCGGTTCGAGGATCTGATAGAGCATCGAGTCGGCAAGCTGAGCCACGCTTTCGGGGCTGAGGTCGGCTTCGTGGGCAGTGCCGCGCCAGGCGACGTAGCCGGTGTAGGTCGGCTCGACGTCGGGTAGCAGGATGTGGCGGGCGGTCGACGCCATGCCATCTGCGCATACGAGGAGGTCGGCAACAGTGGTAGCGCCGTCGGCCAGCTCCACGGTCACGGAGTCGGCATCCTGGGAGAACCCGACCATCTCGGAGTTCAGGTGGTACCGCTCGCTGGGAAGTGCGTCCAGCAGGGCGCGGTAGACGGTGTTCCAGGAGCTGAACCGGAAGTAGTCGGCGTCGGCGCTCAGCTCTCGCCCCTCGCTGTCGATGTACTTCCACCAAGTGAGCTGAAGGCTCACTCGATCGTCTTCACCACCTTTGTGTACGAAGTACTGCTCCGTCATGGGTAGTACCACGATGCCCGCCCCCCGCGACTGCAGCGCCTCACTCGACCGCTCGAACACCTGCACGTCACACCCCAGCTCGTGCAACAACACGGCGGCCGTCAGTCCGCCGATCGAGCCACCGACGATGACTACCCGCAGGGCCTCGGTCATCGGCAGCTAGCCGTCGAGGAGCTCGACCGTCACGAAACGGAGCACACTGTCTCCGACGTTCTCAAGATCGTGGATAAGCGGGTCGCCCGGGGCGTGCTCGGAGTAGTTGGTGTCGCCGAGGGCATAGTCACGTACCCGAAACGTGCCATCGGAGAGTCGCTGCAGCCCGCTGCCTCCTTCCACCACAGTCCAGAAGTAGTTTCGGGTGTGGGCGTGGAACGGTCCGCGTTCGCCGGGTTCGAGCTTGACTTCCCACACCTTGAGCCGCTCGTTCTCGAACCACAGGGTGGTGCCAACTGCCAGATTGGTGGGGGCGGCCTTCAGCTCATCGGCGTAGAGCGCGGTCTCGAATGTGCCCTCATTGAGAATCTCAGAAGCCATGAGATGGCGAGGCTAGCCAGGCCCGGCGCGGTCGGTCGGCGTGCCCGGCTCGATGGCGGTGGGTGGGATAGCGTGGCCCTTGCCAAGGAGGCACTATGAAACAACACAACCCTGCCACCGTGGCCGGACCGTTTGCCACGTATACGCATGGTGTCGAGATCGACGAGCCGGTGCGGTTCCTGTTCGGAGCAGGCCAGGTTGGCGTCCACCCCGATGGCACCGTCGGAGAAGACATCGAGCAGCAGGCGCGTCTGGTGTGGCGCAACATCGGGGAGGTCCTTGCCTCCGCCGGGATGGAGATCTCCGACATCGTGCAGCTCAACATGCTGCTGTTGGACAGGGCCGATCGCGAAGCCGCCGCCGCGGTGCGCCAGGAGGTGCTTGGTGATCATCGGCCGGCATCAACGCTCATGTACGTCGTCGGGCTGTCACGCCCCGAATGGCGGATCGAGGTCGACTTCATCGCCGCTCGGCCGGTGGCTGCATGAAAGCCGGTCGAGGAGCGGCTCGCAGCCAGAATCCGTGAGAAGGCAGATTCTCATTTTCCTAAGCTGGCAAGCTTGAGCACCACCGACGGACCTCCGACGCCAGATCGGATGCCAACGCCTGCGACGAACCGCCAGGCGCTCGACGTCGGGGATCCGGCACCCGACTTCACGCTGCGAAGGACATTCGAGGAGTCGGTGACGCTGAGCGAATGGAACGCCCGCAGCGCCATCCTCCTGCTGTTCTACGTCTTCGACTTCGGCCGAGTCTGAACGAATGAGCTGTCCCAGTTGGGACAGTTGGCTCGCGATATCCGCGCGCTCGGGACCGAGCCGATGGCAGTTGCCGTGACAGGCACGTTCTCGCAGCTTGCTTTCGGGAAATCGCTTGGCCTCGACTACCCCCTCCTGTCGGATTGGGACGGGCTCGTCGCCAACCGATACGGCGTGCAATACCGCGAGTGGCTGGGGCATTCCGGCGTCGCCAAGCGTTCGATATTCGTGATCGACAGCGATGGAGTCATCCGCTATCGGTGGCACACCGACGATGCGCTGGTCCTCCCGCATTTCGACGAGGTGGTCGAGGTATTGCGCCGGCTCTAGTTCCGTCCCAGCGGCGCCCTTGAGGCTCGACATAGAATCCCGACGATGGGAAACGACACGTGACCGAAGCAACGAGGTTGGCCTCCGTTGGACTCGGCTGGTGGGGATCCAACCTTGCCGATGCCGCCACGAAGGAGGGTGCCGAAGTGGTGGCGGCTTTCGCCCGCACGCCGAGTAGCCGGGAGGCGTTCGCCGCTAAGCATCCGTGCCGCACCCCGGACACGTTGGAGGAGATCTGGAATGACCCGGAGATAGACGGGGTCCTCCTGGCTACGCCCCACACGACCCACGGCGACTACATCGTGGCCGCCGCCGAGTCGGGCAAGCACGTATTCGTTGAGAAGCCGTTCACATTGACGGTGGCAGAGGGCAAGCGGGCGATCGCCGCGGCCGAACGGGCGGGGGTGGTTCTCCAGGTCGGGCACAATAAGAGGCGCCAGCCGGCCAACCGGCGCCTCAAGCAGCTCATCGACGACGGCGCCCTCGGTCAGGTGATGATGGTCGAAACCCAACAATCGGTGCCCAATGCGCAGAAGTTCCAGCCCGATTACTGGCGAGCCGATCGCAACGAGAGCCCCCTGGGGGGAATGACCAGTCTCGGGGTGCACATGATCGACACGATGCACTATCTGCTGGGCCCGGTGTTACGGGTCTTCGCCTTCTCCAACGTCCTGATGGATAGCCCGCCGATCGACGACGCCACCGCCATCGTCCTCGAGTTCCCGTCTGGTCAGCTCGGATACCTCGGGACTTCGTTCGTCGTCCCGCGAGCAACCGATATCGCAGTTCGGGGAACGGAGGGATCGGCATGGAACGAGGAGAACGGCACTCGGTTCTTCCGCCAGGCCCGCGACGATGAGGCACGGAGCGAGGAGCCCATCGACACGCTGGACACCATCGCAGATCAGCTGGGTGAGTTCCTGGCGGCGATACGCGGCGAGTCCGTCCCGGAGACCGGAGGAGCGGAAGCCCTCGAGGTCATCGCCGTGCTCGAGGCGGCGCAGGCTTCCAGTGAATCGGGGCGCGCCGAGTCGGTTGCCGACTTCCGCTGACCATGGTGGAGCATGTCAAACGACCAACGAAGCAGCCTCAAGAGGTAACCGACGAGATCCGGTCGACGGTCAGCACCATCATCGCCGACGTCGCTCGGGAGGGCACGACCGCGGTTCGGCGGTACTCGGAGAAGTTCGACGATTGGAGCCCGCCTACATTCCGCGTCCCCGCCACGACGATCAGCGCCGCGGTGGATCGGTTCGACCCGGCGGTCCAGGCCCATGCTCGCTTCACACTTGAGCAAGTGAGGAACTTCGCCCAGCACCAGCTGCGGAGCATGGGGGAGTTCGAGGTAGAGACTCTCCCCGGCGTGGTGCTCGGTCAGAAGCACATACCGGTTGCCTCCGTTGGGGCGTACTCACCCGGCGGGCTTTACCCGCTCATCGCTTCGGCCATCATGACCATCGCAACGCCCAAGGTGGCCGGTGTTGGCAGAGTGGCGGCGGCAGCGCCACCGCGCGATGCGGATGGAATGCACCCGCCGCAACTGTGGGCAATGGCCGAGTCTGGTGCCGACGAGATCTTCTGTGTCGGCGGGGTGCAGGCTCTAGCCGGCCTCGCCTTCGGGTTGGAAGACTCGGACCCAGTGGACATGGTCGTTGGCGCCGGCAATGTGTACGTAGCCGAGGCTAAGCGCCAGCTTTTCGGCACTGTCGGGATCGATCTTCTGGCCGGTCCAACCGAGGTGATGGTCATCGCCGACGACACTGCCGATCCGGCGGTAGTGGCGGCAGACCTGCTGGGCCAAGCTGAGCACGGCCCAACGTCTCCTGCCATCCTCGTTACGACGTCGGCCGAGGTTGCGACTCAGACCGCCCTTGAGGTTGACCGGTGGCTGGAGACCTGGCCGACCGCAGCCATCGCGGGAGTTGCCTGGCGTGATTACGGCGCGATCATCCTGTGCGATAGCGACGACGAGATGGTTCGAGTCTCCGACGAGATCGCCCCGGAGCACCTCGAGATCCACACGGTCGACCCCGAATGGTTCGCCGCCCGACTGCGCAACTACGGGACGCTGTTCGTCGGCACGCATGCCACTGTCACGTACTCCGACAAGGCCATCGGCACCAACCACGTCCTTCCCACCGAACGAGCCGCCCGCTACACGGGCGGGCTCTGGGTTGGGAAGTTCCTCAAGACGGTCACCACCCAGCGGGTGACCGCGCAAGGCTCCGCCGCGGTGGCGGAGCCGGCGGCCGCGGTGGCCGATGCCGAGCTGATGTTCGGCCATGCCATCAGCGCCCGTCTCCGGCTCAACCCCGAGTATTTTCCCGATGCCCTCTATGGGGAAGGAACCGAATGAGCGCCCGGCGCGTCACGCTCATCACAGGAGCCAGCCAGGGAATCGGCAGGATGCTGGCGCTGAGCTTCGCCGAAGCCGGTGATTCGCTTGTGCTGGCTGCCCGCAATGTTGAGAACCTCGAAGAGACCGCCCAAGCTGCTCGGGCATTGGGAGCGGAGACATTGGCTGTGCCGACGGATATCACAGATCCCGCTCAGGTGGAGCACATGGCGCAGGCCGCTATCGACCAGTTCCAGTACATCGACGTGCTCATCAACAACAGCGGCATCGGAGGCCCTTCGGGTCAGCTGTGGGAGCTCGATCTGGAGGCGTGGCGAGAGACATTCGCCGTCAACGTCGATGGGGTGTTCCTCGTCTCTCGAGCTGTGCTGCCTCTCATGGTCGAGCGCCGGTCCGGGTCGGTCATCATCATCGGGTCGATCACGGGCAAGCGCCCGCTGTGGGGTCGCACTCCCTACGCAACGACCAAGGCGGCTCTTGTGGGCCTCACCCGTACGCTCGCTCTCGAGGCCGGCGCCTATGGCATCCGGGTGAACCTCATCTCGCCGGGATTCGTCGCCGGGCCCCGGCTCGATTGGGTGATCGACACCCAGGCCGAGGGTCGCGGTATCTCGACCGCAGAGGTCCGAGCCGAGATGGAGGCCGAGGCTGCCCTCAACCGGCTGACGCTGCCCGAGGACGTGGCTAAGGCAGCGCTCTATCTAGCCTCGGATGGCGCCAGCGCGATATCCGGGGCCGATCTCAATGTCAACTCCGGCGCCGTTATGTACTGAGGAGGACTCATTATGAAACTTGTCGATCTGTCGCAGGACATCTATCAGGGAATGAAGGTCTACCCGGGCCACCTCAAGACGGTGGTGTTCCAACACGCCACCCATTCCGAGACCAAGCCGCGCTTCGAAGGAGGCTTCTCCTTCCAGACGCTGGGCTTCATGTTGAACGACAACGGTCCCACCCACGTTGATTCGTTCAGCCACCTGGACCCCGACCCGGATGCCCAGTCCATCGATCAGATGGCGCTGGATCTCTTCTATGGGCCGGCGATCTGCCTCGACGTCTCGGACGTGCCGGCCAAGACAGACATAACGGCCGAGCACCTCGACAAGGCCCTGGCCAACTCGGGTCTGGAATTGGAGAGCGGAGACATGCTCTTTCTCTACACCGCTACGTTCGACCGCTTCCGAGACACCGACGAGTACCTGACCGAGTTCCCGGGTCTGGGCGACAGTGGAGCCGAGTGGATCGTCGAGCACGCGGTGAAGACGTTCGGAGTGGACTCACCCACCCCCGACAACCCGATCTCTCGCAGCTACCCGTGCCACATGATGTGCCGACGCGAGCACATCACGCATTATGAGAACCTGATACTCACCGAAGTGGTCGGCCGGCGCTTCACGTTCGTCGGGTTTCCCCTCAAGGTGATCGGTGCGCACGGCGGACCGACTCGTGCCGTGGCCATCCTCGAGGATTGAGCGGGCGAGCTGCATTCCTACACCTGATTTGGGCGACAGCGCTCAATGGCGCCTCAGCTTGACCCGATGGTCGCTTCGAACCTCTGCGTCAGATGACCGGAACAAGCACATGTGCCGCTCGCTCGGGCCCGAGATGGAGCGTGGTGGTCCCGCCGTAGATGGCAGGGGGGCGATCGCGAGGATCGTCGTGCAAGAACGGCCCGACACCGGAGAAACGATTCTTGAAGCTGGCGATCCGGGTAGATCCGACGTCTGCTCCGCGGTAGGTGTAATCGCTCCCTAGAACCGATAGCCCCACCGTGTAGCCGGCGGGCACGACGATAGACGTCGGCCATATCTCGATATCGAGCTCGTACACCTCCCCGGGCGTCAGTGGCTGGCGCTCGCCGTGTTGGTGATAGGGCCGCCACCGCGTGGTGAGCGTGGGATCGAGCTTGCGCTGCGATGCCCGCAGCCATCCTTGGGCGATCGGTGTGTGCGGGTCGAGCGCGCCCTGGAACGTGACTTCGTCGCCCGATGGGTCGAAAACCCCGAAGACGAGGAAGAGGTCGGCGTCTTCCGTGGAGGAGGAAACCCACATTTTCGCCGACAGTGGACCGGTGAACTCAGTGGCGGCTGTCAACGGAGCAGAACGGAACTCGAGGCCGTCGCCCAGTGCCTCGAACTCGAGGGTCGTCATCTCTGTTGGAGGCCGAGGACGGAGAACCAGGTCGGAATGAAGGTACAACTCGGTCCACTTGGTGCGGGGGATCGGCCAGTCCTGCTCGAAGCGTTCCTCGAAGCGGTCGACGTGACGGATCTGGAGCTGGACACGTGGATGTCGGTCCCAGCCATTCTCCTCGCCCTTCAAGAAGTGGTCGAAGAATCGCTTCTGCAGTGTCCGCCCATAATCCGTATAGAAGTGGGTCCAGTGCTCCAGGCCGTGGGCCTCCAGCCACTTGTCGGCAGTCGCCGATCGGTAGTAGCCCTCGAAGTTGCCGCGGGCATGAAGCCCATGGCCGCCCCAGTTGGCGGCACTCAACAACGGCACCGTGACCTTGTCCCATCGTGGAGATCGAGCCCGGTGGTACTCGTCGTCGAGCGGGTGGGAGAAGATCTCGTCTCCGAGATGGCATCGGTTGGCGGCGAGCTCTTCGGTTGTGAGGTTCTCGTCACCGCAGGCGTTGACACCGGTAACGGGGTGCTTCGGGCCGCTATCTCCCAGTCCGTACTGGACCGTCTTGACCTGCATGTCGTACCAATTCGCCCAGAAGGTCGACAAGATCCCACCGTGGTGGGTCATGTCCCGGTACCAATCGGCCGCCCCCTCCCACACGCATATGGCAGCGAGGTGGGGCGGCTGCAGCGACGCCACGTGCCACGCGTTGATCGCGTAATACGAGATTCCATTGAGGCCAACCTTGCCGCTCGACCATGGTTGCACCCCCGCCCACTCGATGCAGGAGGCGAAGTCCGCTGTCTCCCGCGGCGAGAAGTGATCGACGAAGCCGGGAGATCTTCCCGTGCCACGTGAGTCCACCCGGACGCAGGCGTAGCCGTCGCTCACCCATTTCTCCGGGTCGACGACTTCCCAGTTCTGGTATTTGTTCGACGATCCGGCGGTGACGTCGGGATGTCCCGAGACCATCTGCTGCCACTGGTCCGGGTAGCCCTCCTGGAAGGCGAGGCCCTTGGCGTACGGCCCATAGCTGAGGATCACGGGGTATCGACCATCGGGGATGGGACGAAACACGTCGGCCCGCAGCACGAGGCCATCATCCATCTCGATCGGCACATCCCACTCGATCCGCATGCCGTCCCGGATCTCGCTGATCGTCTGCTCTCTCATTCGTCACGCCCCCCTGCTCCCGGCAGGAAGGCGCCGCTGCGCTCATCGTGGGGTGATCCGTCCCGGGCGATCTCGCTGCCGCGGAGGTAGGTAGCTACGACCCGACCGCGAAACACCCGGCCCGAGTAGGGAGACCACCCCGCCTTGGAGATGACGGTCTCGTCCGTCAGCTCGAAGTCGGACTCCGGGTCGACGAGAACCAGGTCGGCGTCGGCGCCTTCTGCCAGTCGCCCCTTGCGAGGAGACAGCCCATAGCGGCGGGCCGGGGCCTCCGAGTACAGCTCGGCCACCTTCGGCAGTGGGATGATTCCGGAGAGAGCGGCATCGAGCAACCACGGGAAGGTGGAGTCGAGACCAGGTAGCCCGAACGGAGCTTCCCAGATATCGCCCTTCATCTTCTGCTCGGGGGTTGAGGGGGCGTGGTCGGTGGAGAAGTGCGAGAAGGTTCCATTGGCCAACAGATCGAGCATCGCCCGTTCCTCAGCATCCGAGCGAATTCTGGCCGGCGGCGTGAACTTCCGGAATGGGCCCTTGTCGAGGATCTCGTCCTGGCGCAGCGCGAAGTACTGAGGGCAGGCCTCGGCCGAGAGGTCTGCTCCCGCTGCCCGGGCTTCAGTGACCAGGCGAGCCGCCCGGGGGTTGGAGACGTGTGCGATGGTGGCGGAGGCGCCCGTCGTCCTCACCAGCTCGGCCACGACCGCGATGGCGGCCTCCTCGGCCTCTCGGGTTCTCCACTCGATGATCACTCCGTTGTCGGTTCGGCCGGCCTTCTTGAGTGCTTGCTCTGCTTCGGCCGTGATGAGTTCATCCTCGCAGTGGATGAGGCAGACGCCGCCGAACCCCGCGGCAGTCTGCAGCGTGTCAAGCAGGTGGTTCGAGTCGATGCCCGGCACGCCGTGGGTCGTGCAGGTGAAGACCTTGAAGAAGGTGATCCCATCTGCCCACAGCTCATGGAGGCGGTCGATTCGGTCTGGCCAGACGTGGGCCGCCAAGCCGAAATCGACGTGTGAGCGACCTTTGAGGTATCGGCGCTTGTCCACCAGGTCGGAGGCCTGGCGAATCGGGTGGGCGTGGGTGTGCTCAACGATGGTTGTGACGCCCCGAGCAGCTGCTGCGGCGCTACCTGTGGGAAAGTCCTCGCGTTCGGTCGGCCCGGGGTCCATCAGGTGGACGTGGGTGTCGACCATCCCCGGTAGAACGAGCAAACCCGAGGCGTCGACAACGGTTCCAGCCGGTTGCAGGTCCGGCTGCACGGCAATGATCGAACCGTCTCGAACCGCGATGTCGGCGCGCCGTGTTCCCGCGCCGGTGACCACCGTGGCCCCCTTGATCGTCATGTCCGCCATTCGGCTCCCATCATCTCACACGGACCCCCTCGGAAGGATGGGCCTAAGGGCCAGATCAGGTCGCGTAGCGGAAGGTCCGCCGATCATCGACGTGGGCGGGGTACCCCATGCTGGGAAACCCGAAGTGACCGCCAGCGAGGAGTGCGTTCTCTTGCTCGGCTCGGTCGAGGATCATGTGGCGGCTCTTGGTCGACTCGACCGGGTCCAGGTCGAAGCCTGGATACCAATCCGGCTCGGTGAGCTGCACAGGTTTGTGGACGGCGTCACCGAGGACGTAGGCGCGTTCTCCGGCGCTGATGACCGCGAAAGACACGTGCCCCGGGGTGTGGCCCGGGGTGGGGATCGCCACTACCTCTTTGGTAGCGGCGTACTCGTCGTTCACCAGCTCCAGCCGGTTGGCGGCGATGATCGGTGCCAGTACCCGTTCGTAGGCCGGTCCGTTGCTTGGCTTGTCGCCGGGGCTTCTCCAGTAGTCGAACTCCTTCTGCTGGACGATGTAGCTGGCATTAGGGAA
>JAOTWH010000078.1 GCA_029863035.1 Acidimicrobiia bacterium
CCGTGGCGGTTCAGAGTTCGAGCATCACCACGTCGATCCTCATACCGCTGGCAGCTTCTGGTGTGCTCACCATCCCTAACGCGTTTCCCATCACGCTTGGCGCCAACCTCGGCACGACGGTTACCGCACTGTTGGCGGCGCTGGGGGCGGGCGCCGCCAACGGCCTCACCATCGCCATCGTTCACACGTTGTTCAACTTCGTGGCGATAGCAGTTTTCTACCCGTGGCCCCCATTGCGACGCGTTCCCATCGTCTTGGCTGGGCGTCTGGCCGACCTTGCCGTCGAAAGACGGGTATGGGCAGTTGCGTACTTGTTGGTGGCGTTCATAGCGATTCCGTTGCTCGGTATCGTCATTCTGAGATAGGAGCAGATCATGGTCATGGATTTCTTCCGCGGTAGCGCCGAATCGGGCTTGGATGAGGTGGAGAAAACGCTCATCCAAATGCTGCGGGATGGGCGTGATGTTTTCGACACGGCGATGCTCACCGTCTTTGGTGGCCGGGATCCCAAGGAGTTGAAGCAAGAGATCCGGGGGACGGATCGCGAGATCAACCTTGCCCAGAGTGCGGTGCGTCGCAGTTTGGTGGTTCACACTGCAGTGGCGTCCTCTGTTGACTTCCCACTGGCGCTGACCTACATGAGCATCGTCAAAGACGCCGAGCGGATCGGCGATTACGCCAAGAACATCTACGATCTCGCTCGCTACGGCATCTCGTTTGAGGGTGCCGATGACGTCGCCGAGCTGGCCTGGTACCGCGATGCTGTTTCTCAACTCATCGGAGACGCAGCAGATGTGTTCACTGCCAGGGATGGCGCCGCCGCCCAGAAGTTGATCGACAAGGCCGATGGCTTCCTCGACGAGTACGACGCTCAGGTCAAGGCAGCTGTTCGTTCAGATGGTCCCGCAGGCGACGCGGTGGGCCGAGCTCTCTACTCCAGGTATCTCAAGCGCATCACGGCCCACATAATGAACATGATGACGTCGCTGGTGATGCCGATCGATCGCCTCGACTACTACGACGAGGCGCCGCAGGATCGGGATTAGCCAGACTCAGACCCGGTTCAGCGCCTCTTCGTACAGCTCATGCTCGCGCGGAGTGCCAAGCGAGTCCGACGAGATGACCTCGCGAATGATCCCTTCACCATCAAGGACGTAGGTGGTGCGGTTGGCGGCACCAACTTTGTCATTGAAGTTGTCGTAGGCCTTCACCGTCTCGCCGTGGGGCCAGAAGTCAGAAAGGATCGGGAAGTCGAATCCGTTCTCTGCAGCCCACTTGGCGTTGGAGGGGATGGTGTCACAGGTGATGACAACGATCCGAGCGTCAAGGTTGGTCAAGGTGGCCAGGTCATCGCGCAGCTTGCACAGCTCGCCTTCGCAAGTGCCGGTGAACGGGAACGGGATGAAGACCAACAGCGTCTTCTTTCCCTTGAAGTCTGACAGCGAGACCTCGCTCTTGTCGATCGTTCGTAGTGTGAATTCGGGTGCGGGGGTGCCTACGGAGAGCATGCTGTTGGAGCCTTGGTGGGGAATGGGGGAGAGTAGCGGTCTCCCCCTCTCTCCAGTGATGGGGTTGGGCACCGTCCGCTTCGCTTCGCTCACGGTCGGAACTCTGTCGAGTCCTAATCGGCCTCGACTATCGCCCTCCTTGGCGCCTCGCTCTGGCTCGGCGCCCTAGTTCCTGGGTGGGGGCGATCAGGTGGGAGGGAGCCGATTCGCTGCCTCGATGCGTGCAAGCTCGTCCTCGTTCAAGCCGCGCTGAGCCAGCACCGAGAGGATGAACTCTGTCTTGCCGTCGACGTAGGCATCTATGTCGTTCGGGAACTCGGCGGCAAGCCGCTTCTTGAGACGGCCATACTCCGCCGCCACCTCGGGGTGTTCTCGCAGATGGTCTCGCATGGCCAGGTGATTGCGCAGCCCTTCGCCTCCTTGGGGACACACGTAGAGGTTGTGGTCTGGCAGGCCGGCAGGATTCTCGAATGCCTCGCGACCGCCGATGGCGAGGTCGCCGAGGTGGCGATAGCCAAGCGTGGCGAGCATTTCGATGGCTCCAGGCACATTGTCAGCGGAGTCGACCACGATGCTCATATCGATAATCGGCTTGGCCGCCAAACCCGGCACCGACGTACTTCCAACATGCTCGATCGCGACAACGGCATCGCCGAGAGCTGCCGCCACGCTGGCCTTTAGATCTTCAAAGGTCTCTGGCCACGTTGGGTCGTAGTCGACCACCCGAATCTTGCTCACGAAGCTAGAAGCTCTCTTCTACTCGCTTCCGATTCGATCTACCAGAACACGAGCTGCCCACCCGATTGGGTCCTGCAACTCGGGGACGGTTGGCAGGTTCTCCGGCTCGCCCAATAGCGTTGCCAATCCCTCGTCGCCCCAGCGCTCATGAACGTCGCGACAGAACTCGGCTCCAAGGCGATACTCGAGTCTCTTGAGCTCCAAACCGGCGAAGCGAGCCAGGAACTCCTCACCCTGCGATGGCTCGGCTCGGCGACGGTTGATCGACTCGGCCAGTCGGGGCGCGTCGGGGATGAGGTCGGGAGCCACTCGTTGCATCATCCAGTCGGCGTAGCCATCGACCAGAGCGGTCATGGCTCGGATCTTGCCCAAGGCTTCCTCCTGGCCGGGACCGGACACGATGGACGATATGACTCCGGGATCGGCCATCAACCTCTCCAGCTCCTCGGGGTCATCCAGTCCTTCGAAACGCGACAGGAGAGAGCTCGGGTCGAACTCGACACCCTCGAAGTAATCCTCGATGAGCGAGTTGAGATGAGGGCGAATCCATGACACAGACATCACCCCGTTGAACGCAACCTCGTGCAGAGCCGCCCACAGTCTGGCTTGGGGCGGGTCGATCTGGTGATCTCTGGCGAAATCTTCGATGTTGGGGGCGACCAGATAGAGCCCATCGGCCCCAAGCGGCGGCAGCCCAACGTCGAACTGGCCAAGAACGCGATGGCTCATGAATCCCACCATGGCACCAACTTGCATCCCAAGAATGACGGGCCCGAGCGGCGCCATCACTTGCTCCATGGCGCCCTCACCAGCCGCACCGCCAAGCTTCGCTGCCAGTGGCTCGGCCAGGTAGGCGAAGCTCTTGAGGTTGTCCTTGGCCCAGCCAGCGCGCTCCACCACGTGCAGCTTGGGATTCTGCAGAGGGAACGAAGCAACGGGCTCGATGTGGAGCTGAGCCAGGTGAACCAGCTGTTCGTACTCCGCTACCAGACCAGGCACGACCGTTGCATCGGCCCCTGCCAGGCTCCCGGTCACTTCGGCCGCCAGCTTCCAGTTCACCGGGCCCGGCGACTGCAGCAGCTCCATCAGCCGGTCGAAGATGTTGTCGTTCATTGGTCCAGGTCGGCGGGGCGTTCTCCGAGAAGGATGTTGACCGTTACCACTTCCCCCGCCCGGTCGACCTTGATCTCAATCGACTCGCCGACCCGATGCTCTAATAGCTCAGCGATAAGCGCCTCCATGGTGTGGAGCGGCGTTCCATTTAACTCGGTGATTACGTCGCCTACCTCGAGCCCGGCGTCTTGAGCAGCAGATGCGCCGCCCTCGAAGGTCTCGATGGCGATGCCGGTAGGCACCTGGGATGCGTCCAACTGCTCCGCAAAGAAGGTGATGCCGCCGATCCCCAGGAACGAGTGGCTGACGCTGCCGTTGGCGATGATCTCGTCGGTGATGCGCTGCACCCGCTCTATCGGAATAGCGAATCCGATGCCTTCTACGCCAACGTCGCTGACGCCCACGGCGCTAGTGATACCGATCAGGTCACCGTTGCTGTCTACCAATGCCCCGCCCGAAGAGCCTCGAGTTATGGGAGCGTCGGTCTGCAACATCCCATAGAGGGTGTCGTTCAAACCGTTTCCCGTGGTCACCTGCCGCCCGAAGGCCGAGATGACGCCGACGGTGAGCGACGGGCCGCCTCGAAGCCCGAGCGGGTTGCCGGCAGCGATGGCGACGTCGCCGATGACAAGATCCTTGGCTGAGCCGATATCGATTGGGATCAAGCCCTCGGCATCGATATCGAGAACCGCAAGGTCGGTTCGGGCGTCGGTTCCGACGATCTCGGCCTGGTAGATGCGTCCGTCGGCGAACACGACCTGTACATCGCTGGACCCCTCGACCACGTGGTTGTTGGTGACGAGCAAGCCGTCTTCTGTGAGCACAACTCCCGAACCGGAGCCGGCAACATTGAACGCATCAGCGCCGCCGTTTCCCACTTGAACGTGAACGATGGACGGTATGACCTTGCGGGCAACCGCGGCCGCATCGGTTGTTGAGTTGGCGTCGCCAGAGGGCACCAGCTCGGTGCGAACCTGCTCTCGGATGACCACCGGAGCGGCGGACGCGATCGGGTCGGCCGGCGCCGGATCGTCGTCGAGCACTAGGAAGCCAACCAGGGCCAGGCCGGCCCCGACGAGTCCGGCCAGCAGAGGGACGCCTAGCGATCGTAACCTTCCAGGCTTCTCCTCGGATCGGTCGAGGTGGGCGCTAGGTTCCGTTGCGGTATTCCAAGCGTCGTACAGCTCAGGTCGGGAGAAGGAAGGGGCGAAGCTCTGTTCTGGCAGGCCGGGCCAATCCACTTCGTCGCTAGGCAGGACAGGTTGGGTTGGCTCGGTCCAGGGCGTTGCCAGCGGCTCCGGACCACCGGGTCCGGGTGGGGCTTGGGCCACTGTCACATTTGCAGCGGGGGCTGGAGGCAGTGGATTCCAGGACGGTTCTTCGACCAGCTCATCTCGTTGCTCACCTGGCTGCTCTCTGCCGAAAGGCGACTCGATAGGCGCGGACGCCTCCAGGTTCGGCGGGTAGCCATCAATGGGGGGTGTTGCGACTTCCGACGGCAAAGCAGCGGAGTCCACATCGCTGCGGGGGACAGCATCGGGCAGATCAGCCTGGGGCGGGTCGATCTCGGGCGGATCGGTAGTGAAGTCGGTCATTGAAACCTCATTGTACGAAAGTTATGTCCTAGTGAGACTGGTGGGGCGTTGTTAGCGATTCGTAAAGGGGCAGTGCACATTCGGTTCAACGCACAGTTGACCACGGCATTTCCGAAGAGATTCGGCAACAATCGACTCATGCATCGCATCATCGCAGCCACCGCGCAGGTGATCGTGCTGGTGGGGATGGTTTGGCCTGTGCCCGCCTCTGCTCAAGAGGTGGAAACTCGGCGGTTCGACGGTGTGGGGTCCAGGGGTATTGGGAGCGACGTCGAGTTCTTTCTGGTCGAGGGCACCTACCGCCACACCCTCGAGGGGACAAGCAACTGCATCATCACGGCCAGCGTGTTTCCGGGGCCGCAGCAGCCGGCGGCTGTGCTCTCCGAGGTGATCAACGCCGATCTGGCGATCTTGGACGATGTTGCCACCGACAACTTCCCCATAACCGAGCAGGGCTGGGTCAATCTGCAGGTGGGTACCGGGCCCGAGTGCGCGTGGGAGTACACGGTTACGGGGGTTTTCCTGCCACTTGGTGACGAACCCAAACCGCCTGGGTCGGGGCTCATCGGTTGGTGGCCAGTGGGGTTGGTGGCGATGGGAGCTGCCCTTTTGATCGCGGGCGCCGTTCGCAGGCGACCGCCAGCTCAGGGGCATGAACCCAAGGTGCAAGTTGCGGAGCCCCCGGACTAGGCGGTCAATCCCTTGCCACCATCTCGGCGGCTTCCCTGACCATTGGGTTACGATCTTCCAGAGCGGCATTGAGAACGGCGTCAACTTCGGAGCCCTCGAAGACACTCAATGCCACAAGCGAACGTCTTCGTATCTGGGGCGCTCCGGTGGTTGCCAGTTCGAGCAGCAGTGGTAGGGCGGTGTCATCGCCGATGGCTCCCAATGCCGCCACCGCCGCCTCCCGCACCAGCTTGTCGGCGTGGTCTCGCGCCAGGCCGGACAGGACGTCGACAGTTGCCGGATCGGCCAACTCGCCAAGGGCCGTGACCGCTGCTTCGATCACCAATGCCGAGGGATCCCCCAGAGCAGCCAGAAGGGACTCAGTTGCAGCGGCACCGGCACCCCCCAACACCTCGGCTGCCTCGGCTCTTACTCGGGCCTCTGCGTCGCCAGTCAACGCGGCCAAGGCTGCCGATCGCAAGCCATCGTTGGCCATTTCGCTCGCCATGGCCGACAACGCCAATCGCCGGATGGCGGGGTCGGAGTGGGTGACGAAGTCGAGGGGGCGGTCGCCGACTTCAGCCAGCTCTTTAGGAGTAATGCCCATACCGAGACGCTACTCCTGCGTCGCGAAGCGCCTGCTGGTAGGGTCGCTAGACCTGTTGGGAGGTACCGCGGTGCTTGCCGTCCAGAACCTCGAAGTCGTTTACAACGACGTGATATTGGTGTTGCGAGGCATCTCGTTTGAGGTACCAGACGGCTCGATCATTGCTCTTCTCGGGGCTAACGGAGCAGGTAAGACCACGGTGCTGCGGGCGATCTCGGGACTCCTTGACGTGCACCATGGCGATCTGACCAAGGGGGAGGTCCTGCTGGATGGGGAGCGGATCGACTCCAGCCATGCATCCGACATTGTCAAGCGAGGCGTTGTCCAAGTGCTTGAGGGTCGCCGCATCTTTGCCGAATTCACGGTGGACGACAATCTGCGAGTCGGGGGTCACACCGCACGATCCGACCTCAACAGCAACCTCGACAGGGTCTATTCGCTCTTCCCGGTGCTCCAGGACCGTCGTCGGTCGGTGGCTGGTTATCTCTCTGGTGGAGAACAGCAGATGTTGGCGATCGGCCGAGGTCTCATGTCGAACCCCAAATACCTACTCCTCGATGAGCCCAGCCTGGGCCTCGCTCCGCTGCTGGTACAGCAGATCCGTGATTTAATAGTCGAGATCAATAGCCAAGGTACGGCAGTGCTCTTGGTCGAGCAGAACGCCACGATGGCGCTGTCGATCGCGGACCATGGCTACGTCATGGAAACGGGCAAGATCGTCATGGACAAGCCGGCCAACGAGCTCATGGCCGACGAGGACATCCAGGAGTTCTACCTAGGTTTGCACGCCGGCGGCGACCGCCGCTCGTTTCGCGACGTGAAGCATTACAAGCGCAAGAAGAGATGGCTGTCATGAACAACTCCATACCTTCGCCACCGCCCAGCCGCCGTTGCAGTGTCGGTGCTCACGGGCTGGCCGGTGGCGTGCTGCCGCCTGCCTCGGTCGCCCCTCGTGGCTCGGCCGTCGGCCTTGCCTCGACCCAACCCCGTTTCCGCGTGCGAGGTTCGCTTGATGGCTGAGCCACTTCTCGATTTCAGCGATGTGCATCTTGCTTTCGCGGGGGTGAAGGCGCTCGATGGGGTTTCGTTCCAGGTGAACCAGGGCGAGCTGTTCGCCATCATTGGGCCCAACGGCGCTGGCAAGACTTCCATCTTCAACTGCCTGAACGGGGTCTACCGACCACAGCAGGGTGCTATCCGCTTTGGGGGCAAGGACCTGGTCGGACAGAAGCCGCATCGCATCGCCACCCTCGGGGTGGCCCGCACGTTCCAGAACATCGAGCTGTTCCAGCACCTAACGGTTCTTGACAACATTTTGCTTGGTCGCCATCTACTCATGACTTACGGCTCTCTGGCCGCGGCCGTCCACCTCGGCCGCGCCCGCCGCCAAGAGACAGAACATCGGCGTCGTGTCGAGGAGATCATCGACTTCCTCGAGATCGAGCAGTTCCGCCGATCGCCTGTGGCGCTGCTGCCGTACGGATACCAGAAGAGGGTCGAGCTCGGCCGTGCGCTGGCGATGGAGCCGCGCCTCCTGCTCCTCGACGAACCGGCTGCCGGCATGAACGTCGAAGAGACCGAAGACATCGCCCGGTTCATTCTCGACATTCAAGAGGAGCTCGGTGTTGCGATGATCTTGGTCGAGCACGACATGGGCGTGGTTATGGATATTGCCGACCGCGTAATGGTCCTCGACTTTGGCCGCAAGATCGGGGAGGGCCGGCCGGCGGAAGTGCAATCCAATCCCGAAGTGATCCGCGCCTACCTCGGTGAGGAATTCGACTCACCGGACCTGCTCGAGGCCGAATCTGAAGCTATCGACCCCAGACGAGCCGATGGGAGGCTGACATGACGGTAACCAAGCAACGCCCGCAGGCTCCGGCCGACGATCAGACGGTCAACAGCATCCCGGCTCGACTGCGCCAGATAGCGCTGGCCGCCCCCAACAAGGTGGCTTTGCGCCAGAAGGAGTTCGGCATCTGGCAGGAGAGCACATACGGCGAGTACTGGGACATGGTCAAGACGGTGGGAATGGCGCTGCTAGCGCTGGGTGTCAATCGAGGCGACGTGGTGGCGATCCACTCCGAAAACCGCAAGGCCTGGGTCTACAGCGAGCTCGGAATCCAGGCCATCGGGGGCGTGTCGGTTGGGCTGTATCCCACCAACCCTCCCCATGAAGTCCAGTACCTGCTGGAGCACTCGGAAGCCAAGGTGCTTATCGCTGAGGACCAGGAGCAGGTCGACAAGGCGCTCCAGGTGAAAGACCAGTTGCCCTTTCTGGAAACCATCATCTTCATCGACCCGCGAGGGGTGAGCACCTACGACGACCCGGTCTTGATGTCGTGGGACGACTTCATAGAGATGGGCCGCAAGGCTGTTGAGGCCGACCCCAACGCCATCGACGTGGCTCTCGACGCCATCGAGCCCGACGACCTAGCCACGCTGGTGTACACGTCGGGGACCACCGGGCCGCCCAAAGGAGCGATGCTGTCACATCGCAACGTGCTTTGGGTAATGCAGCGGGTGCCCGAAACCACGGCGGCGGGCATCGGGAGCATGCCCAAGCGGGTGGAGATTCTGTCCTACCTGCCCATGTGCCACGTTGCGGAGAAGCTCTACACCACCATCACCGCCCTCTACTTCGAAGCGACTGTCAACTTCGCCGAGTCCATCAACACCGTGGCCGACGACCTGCGCGAGGTTCAACCCACCGTGTTCCTCGGCGTCCCCCGCATCTGGGAGCGGATCCATGCTGGTGTAACCATCCGCATGCTTGACGCCTCGCGTTCTAAGCGTTTCATCTATGGCTGGGCGATGAAGGCCGGGCTGTGGAACGCCGACCGGGTTCTGAGGCGGGGCTCGCGCGGATTCCTTGGCAACCTCGTCTACGGACCCTTCTATCTGCTTTGCTACCGCTCGCTTCGAGAGAAGATCGGGATGCGACACGCGGTGGCCGCGTTGTCCGGTGCGGCGCCCATCGCACCCGAGGTGTTGAAGTTCTTCATGGCGCTGGGCGTTCCCATCTACGAGGGCTATGGCCAAACCGAGAACACGGCCTACTGCTCGGCTAACCGGCTGAGTGACATCAAGTTGGGCACCGTTGGAGTGGCCAATCCGGGCGCCGAGGTCAAGCTGGCGGACGACGGCGAGATAATGGTTCGTCACCCTGCCGTCTTCAAGGGTTACTACAAGGACCCTGAGGCCACCGCGGCAACGATCACATCAGACGGCTGGCTCAACACCGGCGACGTAGGGGAGTGGGATGGCGAGCACCTGCGGATCGTCGACCGCAAGAAGGACATCATCATCACGGCCGGCGGCAAGAACGTGTCGCCATCAGAGATCGAGAACAAGCTGAAGGTGTCGCCGTTCATCAAAGAGGCCATCGTCATCGGCGACCGGCGCAAGTTCGTTTCGGCGCTGATCGGCATCGAGCTCGACACTGTGTCGGCCTGGGCGACCCCAAGG
>JAOTWH010000276.1 GCA_029863035.1 Acidimicrobiia bacterium
GGCTCTTCTGTTGTGGTTCCCCGCGTCCTCCCCCGGCGTGAGCCGGGGGAGGTGGTTCTCGCCGGGAGGCGAGAACCGGAGGGGGCAGTTTCCTGGCGACAAGCGGAGGGGCACCTGCCGGTTCCTCCTTACGTCCTCCCTCGGCGTGAGCCGGGGGAGGTGGTTCTCGCCGGGAGGCGAGAAGCGGAGGGGGCACCTCTCCACAAGGGACCTCCAACAGCAGCAAGGTCGCTGCCAATGCCCGGCGTGAGCCGGGGGAGGTGGTTCTCGCCGGGAGGCGAGAAGCGGAGGGGGCAGGTTCCCAGCGACAAGCGGAGGGGGCAACCGCCGGCCGCTGCCTGCAGGTTGCTGGTTAACCTACGGGACCGTGCAAGAACAGCCCGCCCTCCAGGTCAAGATCACCGATCCCAGCGCCCCTCCACCAAGCGGTTGGGCCGGTCTCGGTGCTTATGTCGCCCTCACCAAACCCCGGATCATCGAGTTGCTTCTCATCACGACCGTGCCGGCCATGGTGCTGGCAAAAGGCGGCTGGCCGGACGGCTGGCTGGTGATCGCCACCCTGATCGGAGGGACGCTGTCTGCCGGGGGCGCCAACGCCATCAACAACTACTTCGATCGGGATATCGATGTGGTGATGCGCCGCACTTCGCGCCGCCCGCTGCCGAGAGACGCCATCGCGCCCATCAGGGCCCTCTGGTTCGGCATTGCCCTCGGGGTGATCGGGTTCATCTGGCTGTGGCTGTTCGCCAACCTGCTGGCCGGATCGTTGGCCACCGCCGCGCTCCTCTTCTACGTGTTCGTCTACACGATGGGGCTGAAGCGCACCACCCCCCAGAACATCGTCATCGGGGGAGCGGCCGGGGCTGCTCCGGTGCTGGTCGGGTGGGCGGCCGTAACCGGCAGTCTGGCCCCGGCCGCGTGGCTCTTGTTCGGGATCGTGTTCTGCTGGACCCCCCCGCACTTCTGGGCCCTGGCCATGCGATACAAAGACGATTACGCCAGCGCCGGTGTCCCGATGCTGCCGGTGGTGATCGGCGAGCAGCGCACCACCTGGCACATTCTCGGCTATTCGTTTCTGTTGACCGCAGTGAGCTTGCTGTTGTGGCCGGTAGCGCCTACCGGTGTGCTCTATCCGATCGCCGCGCTGATCCTCGGGCTTCTCTTCATCCTCGAAGCTGCCCGTTTGATCCGCACCCCCGAGCGTTCGATGGCCCTGTTCCGCTACTCGACCATCTACCTGGCCGTCCTGTTCGCCATGGTCTGGGTCGACACGGCCGTCGGCTGATTTCTTACACCCGCCGGTTCCTCCCTACGTCCTCCCTCGGCGTGAGCCGGGGGAGGTGGTTCTCGCCGGTAGGCGAGAAGCGGAGGGGGCAGTTCTTCGCGAGGGACCTCCAACAGCAGCAAGGTCGCTGCCAATGCTCGTCGTGAGCCGGGGGAGGTGGTTCTCGCCAGTAGGCGACAAGCGGAGCGGGCATCGCCCGGCAAAAGCGCCAGTTTCGCCTCCCTAACTTGCCACGCGACCGTAGGGTGGCGAAAGAAGGGAGGTCACCGTGACTCAGACCGTCTATCCGACTCTCCGCTACCGGGATCCGGAGGCAGCGATCTCCTGGTTGGAACGGGCGCTCGGGTTCATGCTCGAAGCGGACCACCGCGACGACGACGGCGAGATCGTCCACGCCGAGGTGTCCTTTCGTGGCAACCGGATCATGCTCGGTCCGGTCGGGACGTCAGAGCTACCGACGAGTGGCCCCGCCTGGACCTACCTGGTGGCCGACGACGTCGATGGCCTGCACGGCCAGGCCGTCGAGCACGGCGCCGAGGTTGTCATCCCGATCAAGGACATGGACTACGGCTCCCGCGAATTCACCGTCAAGGACAGCGACGGCCACTTCTGGAGCATCGGCACCTACCAACCCGACACCGGCGAGTAACAAGGCGACCGGCCCGCTCCTCCCATACGTCCTCCCTCGGCGTGAGCCGGGGGAGGTGGTTCTCGCCGGCAGGCGAGAAGCGGAGGGGGCAGGTCGCGGGTTTGAGGACCCACCACGTGTCCTCCCTCGGCGTGAGCCGGGGGAGGTGGTTCTCGCCGGGAGGCGAGGACCGGAGG
>JAOTWH010000079.1 GCA_029863035.1 Acidimicrobiia bacterium
TGTCTTGGGTACAACGTCGGACACCATGGTGGCGCGATCCCGCATGAGACGCGAGGTCAGGGCACTAACCGCCGAGGGCAGAATCTCGGCGACAGTGCTCATCGGTCTTCCCTTTTTCCTTTTGGGTTTCCTATGGACTACCAATCGTAAGTACCTCGACCCCTTGTTTGAGTCCACCGGGGGCAAGGTGGCCCTTGTTGTTGCCGGAGTCTTGATCGGAATCGGAATCGTCTGGATCCGCAAAGTCATCGAGATAGACCCATGACCGTTACCGCCGTTGCGATGATCATTTTTGTGGTGGTGCTGGCCGCCATCTATTACGTCGGCCTCGGCATCGTTCGTGCCAGCGAGGCCGCGGGCGGCAGGCTCACCTCAATGCGACCTCGCGTTGCTGAGCTCGACAAGAGCTTCTCGGAGCGGGCCCTTGCTCCGATATTCAGCGGCCTCGGAGCAATGGTCGTACGCAGATCGCCAGTCGGATGGGCTGTTCGAACGCGCCAGCGGCTGGCCTTGGCCGGTTGGGCAGACAAGATCGATGTGAATGCGTGGGCGGCCATACGAGTGTTGTCGTTGGGGGTAGGGTCGATCGGAGGCTTCTTCCTTCCAGGGGACCTGAGTGCAACGACTCGATTGGCAGTGATCGTTGGATCGATCGCGGCCGGCGTGTTGCTGCCTGAGGCAGTCCTCACTCGCAAGATCGACGATCGAACCGAGTTGATGCGTAAACAGTTGCCTGAGATTCTCGACCTGTTGGTCATCAGTGTCGAGGCCGGGCTCAGTTTCGACGCTGCCCTCGCCAGAGTTGTGGCAACGGTCGAAGGCGAGATGAGCGCCGAATTCAACCGAATGCTGTCCGAAACGCGGGTTGGAGTCAGCAGAAGAGACGCCATGAACCATCTGGCCGAGCGGACCGAGCTCGACGAGCTGCAGTCGTTCTTGCTGGCTATGACGCAGGCCGATGCCTTCGGTGTCTCGGTGGTCCGGATATTGCGAGTCCAAGCCGAGGAGATGCGAACCAAGCGGCGGCAGCGCGCACAGGAGAAGGCCTTTGCCGCCCCCGTCAAGATGGTGTTTCCTTTGGTGCTGTGCATCTTCCCGGCGCTGATGGTGATCATGCTGGGACCGGCGCTCATCGGGATCTCTGACGCCATCCTCAAGCGCTGATTCAGCCTGACAACGACTTGGTTCGATTCCCGAGAAAGAGAATTGGGTCGAGCGACCTATTCCCACACAGAGTAGTTGAGGGTACCTTTGCTGTAGTCACCCCCACCCGGCGGGTGAAGACCGTTTACTAGGAGGCCAGATGCTTACCGTATGGAGTTATCTACAGACGAGGATGGCAGGCGACGAGGGAGCTTCCCTCGTTGAGTACGCCCTGCTGCTCGTGCTTATCGCAGTTGCCGCCATCGTTGGGATGGGCGCTTTGGGCGACAATACCCAAGCTCAGTTCGCCGACGTCGCCGCCACGATCGCTCCGTAGTTCACGCAGAGATCGAAAAGACGACGGCGCCCCCCGGGGCGCCGTCGTCGCGTTAGGGGTGGTCTCGGTGCAAGCCGAGCCTGATCGCCTCTACCGCAGCTTGAGTCCGATCAGAGATGCCGAGCTTGTGGTAGATGCTGACCAGATGGTTCTTTACCGTCTTCTGAGAGATGAACAATCGGGCGGCGAGGTCATCGGTCGAGCTGGCGCCCGAGGCGAGCAACGCTAAGATTTCTCGCTCTCTTGTCGTGAGGGATGCTGGTCCCTCGGCGAGCACCGGTTGGCGGTGACCGTCGAGGAACGTCTCCATCGTTGTCGGGTCCATCAGATCCTCGCCGGCATGTGCGGCCCTGATCGCGGCGGCTAGGTCTGGAAGGGGTATCGCCTTGGACAGGAAGCCGCTGGCGCCTGCGAGAGCGGCACGCTTGCGATGTTCGTCGTCTATGTGCATGGTCACCACCAAAGCTGGTGGTGGAGCTTCCAGCCGACGCAGGGCTGTGAGCCCGTCCATGCCGGGCATGTCGATGTCGACCAGGAGAACGTCTGGAGAGAAGTCCCGCACCAGGCCCTCGATGTCGGTCCCATCCGAAGCAACGCCGACCACCTCGATATCGGGGACGCTGTTGAGCGCCTCCTGCAGCCCTTCGAGAAGCAGGCGGTGGTCGTCGGCGATCGCTACCCGAATCACTACCACTCCAATGAAATCGTCGTGCCCGCACCAACTGAACTCTCGACCTTGAAAGATGCACCGATACGTCGCGCTCTCTCCTTCATTCCGATGAGGCCGAAATGTCCAATGTATTCGGAGTCGGGATCGAACCCCTTGCCGTTATCGGCGACAACCAGCTTGCCCTCTTCTCGGTCGACATACCCAGTGATGGTTATCTGGCTGGCGTCGGCGTGATCTGCCGCATTGCGAAGAGCTTCGGTAAGGATCGAGAACAGATCCTCGGTGTTTTTGGGACCGGGGGGCCGCCTCTCGTCGATCTGGATCGAGATATCCAACCCATCTCGCCTGGATTGGGAGGCCAGAGCTCGGGTTCTCTCCAACACACTGTCGGTGTCGGGCTGGCGGAGATCTGCCACGGTCTTGCGGACATCCTCCACCACAGAGCTCACCGACCCTCGCAAGGTCTCGAGATGGTCTGCCAGCTCGGGTTCCGTTGGGTATTGCAGTACCGCCAGATCCAGCGCCAGACCGAGAGACGCCAGGGATGGTCCAATATCGTCGTGCAGTTCTCTGGCCAGCCGGACCCGCTCTTCCTTAACGGCACGGCGGGCGATGTCGCGCAGAAGGAGGATGTTGTCAAAGGCGAGGGCTACCGGGCGAATCAGCTCTTCGATGACTGTGCGTTCCGCCGACTCGAAATCGTCATCCCTCGTCAGCACTACGAAACCGACGTCGCGACCATCCACCTCCAATGGGAACACAGTCCGATGGTGCCTCACATTCTCTTCTGCTTTGCGCGCCACTACGGCGGGGCCGTCGGAACCAGACAGGGCCACCAAGGCCGAATCGAACACGACGAGCTCGTCGAGCCGAGCGATGGCTTGGTTACCCACCGTCATCGGATTCAGCTCGGCGGAGTCGGCCAGCCGGGAAAGGTCGGAGAGCAAGGCGTTGGCCCGCTGCAGCCGTCCAAGATGGGGCCGGTTCGCACTCGAGATGCTATCGAAGAGCACCCGGGCATGATCCTCAAAGAGTGCCCGCCTCGCCTGTGAGATAGATACCGCGATCACTAGATAGAACCCAGCGAACAACAGCATCGGTCCCTGGAGCAGCTCTTGATCGTTGAGGAAAGCGGCCAGGGCCAGACCGCCGATAGATAGGAATGCCGTTGCCAGCCCGGTGCGGGCGCCGAGGAAGGCGGATGCGAAGAAGACCGGGGAGATGGAAACCAGGATGTAGGGGCTGTCGAGCCCCTGCGTCAGCCCCACGGCTCCCAGGGTGGCGATGGCACCGCCCAGGCTCAGTAGCTCCCCGACCATGCCGCGGGTTCTTGCTCGGGGAGGAGTCGCTTCGAAAACGACTACATACACACCGACCACGATTCCGGCGATCGCGAGCTCGGGACTCTCGGCTTGGCGGATCACAGACACGAACACACCGAGCATCAGACCAGCCCAATGCCAGGTAGAGAGGATCCAGCGGAACCGGGTCTCCCACGGACGGAGGAGGTCGGCCACGAAGCAAGGTTACAGTCCCGAGATGACCGACCAGGGGACTATTCGGCTGACACTCTGCGGGGGAATCGGCTCTGGCAAGTCGGCAGTTGCTCGCCTGTTAGCCGAGCGTGGGTTTTTCGTCATCGACTCCGACTCGATAGGTCACGAGGTGGTCTCGTCTGGCGGGAGCGCATATGACCAGATAGTGGAGCACTGGCCCGAGGTCGTCGTCGACGGAGTGGTCGATCGCAAGGCGCTGGCCACGATCGTTTTTTCAGATCCGCACCAGCTTGCCCGGCTCGAGGCGATTACGCATCCGGCGATCAGATCCCGTATCGAAGAGCTGGTCTCCCAAGCCGAGGGAGGCGTCGCCGTCGAGGTGCCGTTATTGGCTTCGGCGGTGGCTGGTGGGTACCCGACCGTGGTGGTGGACTCAGATCCCGCAGCGAGGACGGCCAGGTTGTTGGACGATGGTTGGGACATCGAAGATATTGAGCGACGTATGGCAGCCCAGCCGGAGCGTGAAGAATGGTTGGACGCCGCCGATTTCGTCGTGAACAATGATGGCTCGCTGGGAGATCTCGAAGCAGAGGTCGACCGGTTGGTGGAGTGGGCATACGAACAATAGGCCGTTGCCCTGGCTGGCCCTGGTTCTGAGAGCGCCGGATAACCTCTGCGCCCATGCCCGACTTCGAACTCCACTCTGACTTCAAGCCTGCGGGTGACCAACCCGCCGCCATCGCCGCGCTCACCGAGGGCTTGAAGCGGGGAGACGACTTCCAGACACTTCTCGGCATCACCGGATCTGGCAAGTCGGCAACGGTGGCTTGGACCATCGAGGCAGTCCAGCGGCCCGCCCTCATCCTCGCCCCCAACAAGGCACTGGCTGCTCAGCTGGCCAACGAGTTCCGGCAGTTCTTCCCCAAGAACAGAGTCGAGTACTTCGTCAGCTACTACGACTACTACCAGCCGGAGGCTTATCTGCCCCAAACCGATACATACATCGAGAAGGATGCCACGGTCAACGACGAGATCGATCGCCTGCGCCACTCGGCGACGGCCGCCCTGCTGACGCGGCGCGACGTGATAATCGTCGCCTCGGTATCGGCGATCTACGGCCTCGGCTCGCCTGAGCAGTACAAAGGCCAACTGCTGAGGATCATCAAGGGCATCGAGTACCCGCTGGATGACGCCATGAGGCGCCTGGTCGATATCCAGTACGAACGCAACGACATCAACCTCACCAGAGGCACATTCCGGGTGCGGGGTGACACTTTGGAGATCCACGCCGCATTCGACGAAACCGTGCTACGAGTTGAGTACTTCGGCGACACCATCGAGCGGATCGTCCGCATGAACCCCCTAACCGGCGAGGTCATGGCCGAGATCAACGAAGAATTCGTGTTCCCGGCGTCGCACTACGCAGCCACCAGGGAACGGATGGTCAAGGCCATGGCCGGAATCCAAGAGGAGCTGGCGGATCAACTGGCAGATCTGGAGGAGAAAGGCAAGCTGTTGGAGGCGCAGCGACTCAAGATGCGCACTTCCTACGACCTCGAGATGATCGACCAGGTTGGCTATTGCTCTGGGATCGAGAACTACAGCCGCCATATCGACGGCCGCCAAGCGGGAGAGCCTCCGTACACGCTGCTCGACTACTTCCCAGATGACTACATCACGTTTATCGACGAGAGCCACGTGGCGGTGCCTCAGATCAAAGGCCAACACGAGGGAGATCGCAGTCGCAAAGACAATCTGGTGACACATGGTTTCAGGTTGCCGTCTGCCATCGACAACCGCCCTCTTACGTTCGACGAGTGGTTGGAGAACGCTGGTCAGGTGGTGTTCATGTCGGCTACGCCTAGTCAATTCGAGCTGGAGCGGTCGGTCGCCGTTGTCGAGCAGGTGGTGCGACCAACCGGACTGGTAGATCCCGAGGTTGTCATCCGGCCAACCAAGGGCCAGATCGATGACCTCATCGAAGAGATCCGCCTTCGCTCAGAGCAGGATCAACGCGTTCTCGTGACAACGCTCACCAAGAAGATGTCGGAGGACCTCACCGACTACTTGCTCGAACTCGGAGTGAGGGCTCGTTACATGCATTCCGAAGTCGACACCCTCGAGCGTGTTCAGCTATTGCGCGAACTGCGACTTGGTGAGTACGACGTGTTGATCGGCATCAACCTGTTGCGGGAAGGACTGGATCTTCCCGAGGTTTCACTCGTGGCCATCCTCGATGCGGATAAGGAGGGATTCCTTCGCTCTGAGACCAGCCTCATCCAAACAACCGGACGGGCGGCTCGCAACGTCGACGGGCAAGTGATCATGTACGCCGACACCGTCACGAGATCCATGAAGAAGGCGATCAACGAGACCAACCGGCGCCGGGGGCGTCAGGTGAAGTACAACGAGGAGCACGGCATAGATCCTCAGACCATTCGCAAGCGAGTCTCCGACATCCTCGAGCTGGTCCAGTCGGGCGACGCACCCGCCGCTAGTCGCAGGAGGCTGGAGCTGACCGAGCGTGCCCCACTCGAGCTTCCGTCCGACGAGTTGACCCGGCTCATCCAGAGTCTTGAAGAAGAGATGAGAGAAGCGGCCAAAGAACTCCGGTTCGAGTATGCAGCACGCCTCCGCGACGAGGTAAACGAATTGAAACGGGAGCTACGGGAGCTGGCAGAGGCGACCGATACCAGCTAATGACGCCATCGCGTCAAACGCTCCAACCGGACTGTAGATGATCTCCAGAGAAATCGAACCTGACATCCCGTGGTGGATGCACCGCCTAGTTTCGCTGCTGCTGAGCCTTTTGCTCGGATTCTCCTTGACTGGTTTAGTGCTCGCCCTATTCGGTATCTGGGGTATCGGCCCGGCGCTGGCTCTGGGTGGTGCCGCCTCGTACACCGTCCAGATCTTCTGGTACGGCTATAACCGGCCCCTCGCCCGCTCGACTGGCGGAACCGTGCCGGCGCTCGCCGTTCTCGTCGTGGTGTTGACCAGTGTTGGGATCAACGCCAGCAATGGCGGCGAGCACCTCATAGTCGACGGTGAGCCTGCCGTGGTGATCAACGCGGTTCGTGACTTGGTAGTGAGCGGCGACCTCTCCGTCGACGCTGGTGCCGCCCCATTCATCGATGCTCGCCTTGGTTTCGACAGCACGGGCTTCAAGGGCCGGGGGAGCAGCGGTGGATTGCGGTCTTCCGTTCCTCATCTCTTGGTCGGCCTGGACGCAGCCGCCGCCGCTTTCGGCACGTCGGCGCTGTTGGGCGCATTCGCATTCATAGGGGGAATCGCGTTGCTTTCTCTGTACTGGTTCGCGGCAAGGCTGGTTCGGCCCTGGACTGCGTTCTTTTTGACTTCGGCGATGGCTGTATCTCTTCCGTTCGTCCAACTATCCCGTGACGCCTATCCCGAATTGATGGTCATGGCTTTCGTATTCGGAGGGCTCGGTTTGTTGTGGGGCGAAGGTCGGCAGCTCGATAACTCTCGAGCTCTCCTGGCCGGGCTCTTCATCGGCGCAGCTGCGCTGGCTCGGCCCGAGTGGACGGTGTTGGTGATCGCGGTTGCAGTATTCGTGGTCGTCGAGTGGTTCGCCTCAGCCCCCAAAGCATTGGTGGCGAGGCGACGGCACCGGCTTTTCCTTGGTGTTCTGGCCCTGGGATTCTCCGGACCGGTCGCCTTGGGCGTGATAGATGCCCAGCTACACGATGTCGATTTCCTCGAGACACTGAATGCCAGGTGGGTTCTGGCGGTGGCAGTTTCCGGCGCAGTGGCGTTGGGAGTCATTCGCCTGTCGCAGCTCTCATTGCGTCGCCCAGAGGCAGCTTGGGAAGACCCGCGCCGCGGCGTCGCTTTCGGTTTGGCGATCGTGATCGTGGTCGGCGGCTTGGCAGCGCTCCTGTTGCGGCCGGCATCGACAACCGACTCGCCTTCGGCGGTGGTGGCACAGGTCCAACAGGATGAGGGAGTAGTTGTAGACGGCACTCGCCTTTACAGCGAAGATTCGGCCCGCTGGATCGTTTGGTACATGGGTCCAGGGATCGCTTTGGCGGGCCTGGTCGGCTTGGGCGGACTGACCTTCTTCGCAGCGTCTGGAGATGACCGGCGGCCATACCTGTTCCTGCTGGTCACCGGGATCGCTTCGTTCGTTTTCCTGGCAGATCAGCCAGGGGTACCGGTCCAGGTGGAGGTGATGCGATCGCTGGTGCCGGTGACCATTCCGGCGGTGCTGATTGGAACCGGTTGGCTCATCGAGAGACTGACCCTTGTCCGATCGCGCTTTTCACGGGCGGCCAAGCCCCTGTCGATGGTGGTGCTCGCCGTGTTGGTGGCCGTTCCCTTCTTTCACACCGCGACGGTGTGGGACACCGCCGAGCAGCAGGGAGCGCGCCAAGGCGTGGCACGGGCCTGTGGCATCGTGGGCAGAGACAGCGCGGTGGTGGTGCTGGAGGCAGACTCGCCGGTGGGGGATCAGTTGACCCAGACCATCCGGGGCTTCTGTCGCATACCTGTGGCCCGAGCCGCAGACCTCACGCCGAGCGAGACTCAGAACCTTGCCCGTGCTTGGGCCGAAGAAGGCAAGAAGCTCGTGCTGCTCTCTGGCGACAGCGCCGTTTTTCCGCCCGGTTCGGGTGCTCACCAGCGAATCGCCATCGAGTACCGGTCGCTGGAGCACACGGTGGAATCTCGGCCCAGCGAGTCGATCAGTGGTTCCATAGAGATCTTCATCGCCGAGCCGGCGAGCTAGCAACAACCGTGTAAGTAGAATCGAGTCTCCGCCCAGAGCCAGGCCACGAGTGTCGACCGATCGCATCTACATACAGGGAGCGCGCGAGCACAACCTGAAGAACCTCACGCTGGAGTTGCCGCGCGACCAGCTGATCGTGTTCACCGGGCTATCTGGTTCCGGTAAGTCCTCGCTGGCGTTCGACACCATCTATGCGGAGGGACAACGGCGCTATGTGGAGAGCCTCTCGGCATATGCCAGGCAGTTCCTCGGGCAGATGGAAAAGCCCAACGTCGACTTCATCGATGGACTTTCTCCAGCGATCTCGATCGACCAAAAGACCGCCAGTCGCAACCCGCGATCGACGGTGGGAACTGTTACCGAGATCCACGACTACCTCCGTCTCCTCTTCGCTCGGGTCGGTACGCCGCATTGTCCCAATTGCGGCCGCGAGGTCTTCCGCCAGACCCCCCAGCAGATCGTCGATCAGATCTTGGAGCTTCCCGCCGGGACCAAATTCCAGGTGCTGGCGCCCGTGGTGAGGGGCCGCAAGGGTGAGTATGAGGGCCTGCTCAAGGACCTATCCCAGCAGGGGTTCAGTCGCGCTCTGATCGATGGCGAACTGCGCGAGCTGACCGAAGAGATCAAGCTCGACCGCTATTACCAGCACTCCATCGAGGTCGTGGTCGATCGTTTGGTCGCCAAGAAGGGCATAGAGCGCCGCCTATCTGAGTCGCTGCAGACCGCCCTCGAGCTGGCAGAGGGCGTGGCCATGGTCGCCGTGATCGATGGCGACACCCACACCTTCAGCCAGCATCTCGCCTGTGACCACTGTGGATTGAGTTTCGCCGAGCTCCAGCCAAGGAACTTCTCGTTCAACAGCCCGTACGGAGCATGCTCGGCGTGCAGCGGCATCGGAACCCGGTTCCAGATCGACCCAGAACTGGTGATCGATCGCGAACTGAGTGTCGCCGATGGAGCAGTGAGGCCATGGGCCGGTCGTCATCGGATGCGCTACTTCACAAGGTTGTTAGAGGGCGTGGCCGGCGCACAGGGATTC
>JAOTWH010000277.1 GCA_029863035.1 Acidimicrobiia bacterium
CGGAAGTCGGAGGCATCCGTGAAAAGGAACCGCAGCAGGCCCTCGTCGATGAACTCGCGAGGGGTCCAGCGGAACACTTCGACGCCCTCCTGGCGTCCTCCCAGGTCAGGGACTACGGCGTCGCCGGAGCGGGTGCGGGGCGGCGCCCAGAAAGCGACCGAGGGAAACGGCTCGGGTTTGACGCCCAACCTCTCCCATACCTGCGCGGCCTGCGGTGTGAACTGGGTGTTTGGCTTATCCAGCCACAGGAGGTCCTCGCCCTTGACGTTGAACACCAGAACCCGCAGGTTCTGGGCGGCCTCCTCCACGATGTCGGGCCTACCGGTCAACATGCGAAGGAAGAACAAAGCGAACGAGGTCTTGGTGGCGACGCCGCTGATGCCGGAGATCGACATGTGTCCGCCCTTGCGGCCGTCGAAGAAGTCGAGGTCGGCGTACATCGGTTCGCCGTCGCGGCCGATGCCGACGGGTAGGGGCCGCCCCATTTGGTCGACATAGAGGGCGCGGTTGCGCTCCTCGCCGGTCGCCCGCTCTACCGCCCCTCCCGGGTCGGGAGCGACCCACACCTCGGGGTCGACCCTGGTGATCGCTACCTGGGCGGAGCGGACTTTGGCAGCCGGCAACACGCCCTTCTCAGCGATGAGCCGGGTATCCGACTCGAACGTCGCCCCCTCGAACATCGCTTCGACCTCGGTGACCACCCCGTAGGTCTTGATCTCACCGTGGGTGGGGACCGCAGTGCCCACCACCACCAGATCGTCGAGCTGGAGGTAGTCGTCGTCCTCGATGAGCACCCGGAACTCCCTGGTGGTGCTGTGCTGGTGGGCCACGACGCGGCCGACGGCACTCATGCTGCCACCGCTTCGAGGATCATCCGCTGTAGGAATGGAGCCGAGCCCATGTGGCGCCGTAGCTCGCGCTCCAGGCCCGCAATCGGCACGAGGTTCTGTGGTGCCCTGGCGTCGCGATGACGCTCCGACGCCACCCCGGGTAGCAGAGTCGTGGTGGCATCGGCGAATCCTGCCGCGGCGTCGATGCCGTGGCGGGCAGATACCTCGCATCGCACCACCCCCGACCAGGAGTGATCTCCGGGCGACGATGCCAGCCGCAGATACCACGAGAACCTCTCGTAGTTGGGGATGCCGAAGATGGGGCTGCGCTGCCCTGCCCCGAGTTCGGCGATGATGTGGGCGCGATGGTCTGGCAGATATGAAGAGCGGTGCGACTTGATGAAACCCATCTGCGGAGTTGGCTCGAGGCGGTTGAGCGGGCCATCTGCAACCACGAAATAGCCGCCCCGCGCCAGATCTTCCGCAAGGTCGGCTTCCGCAACGCGCATCGCGTCATGGAACGCTGAGATGAGAGCACCGGGTGATCGGTCCTGGACAGAGATGGGCTGGTACTCGATGCCGGGGCCGACCGTTGGAAGGTGAACCAGTTGACTATCGCCACATACCACCACTCGTTCCACCTTCGGACGATGGAACTCGGCCAGCGTTCCATCTCTGCGCCACAGCACTGCGCCGGTCGCGAACGAACCAGCCAGGCCGGGCACGGGAACCGCGCCAGGAGTGTCGAGGGTGATGCGAGCATCGGGGCGCCGCACCCCGTCAACGAAAGCGATAACCGGCAGTTCCGGCCCGGGGCGGACAATCGGCTCCCATCGGCCCTCGACCTCAACCCCATCGGCGATGTCCTGAGGATCGAAGGCCATCTCATCGTCGAAATCAACCGGGCTGCCGTAGTCGGGCGCCCACGGCTCAACGTGAAGGGTCGCCATGGTGGCGATAGTAGCGTCCGAGTGACACGCGTGTAATTCGGAAGAGAGTTCTTCGTTTCTGGCTGGAATCTGCCGACGGGTTGACACCCTCCCCCTACCCCTCCCGCGAGCGGGAGGGGAGAAAGACTGGTGTTGCGCTCTTCTCACCTCCCCCGCTTGCGGGGGAGGTCGGGTGGGGGGCCTCGGCCACCTACAACAAGAGCGCCGCCGAAGGCGGCACCAAAGAGGGCGACAGTCGAGGCCGAATAGGACTCGACCGAGCCCGACCTAATCCCCCACCCTTCGGGCGGTGGAGGTGAATATGTGCCCCTCCCCAAAGG
>JAOTWH010000278.1 GCA_029863035.1 Acidimicrobiia bacterium
GCGTCCTGGGCCGAAGCGCTGGATGTGGTGGCTTCGAAGCTCTCGGCCATCAAGGCCGAGCACGGTGGGGCCGCCATCGCCGCCCTGGGCGGAGCCCGCGGCACCAATGAAGATGCCTACGCCCTCTCCAAGTTCATGCGTGTGGCGGTCGGTTCGAACCACCTCGATTGCCAGATGGACGATGGTCTCGATCCGCAGTTCCTGGCCACTGTGGCGGACCGGGCGACCATCAATGACCTCGATGCTGCCAAGACGATCCTGGTCTGGGGGCCCGACCTGAAGGAAGAGCACCCCACCCTCTACTTGCGGGTCCGCCGGGCTGCCCAGGAGTTGGGGGCCACTCTGATCGTCATCCATCCCCGGGTCACCGGGTTGGCCGACCGTGCCACCCACACCCTGGCCTACAAGCCCGGATCGGGCTCGGAGATCCTCAAAGCACTGAAGGCCGGCGACGGCGCCCTGGCGGGAGCCCGCGAGGCGCTCGACAACGGACCGGTGGTGGCCCTGGTGGGCCGGACCGGCTACACCGAGTCGCCCCGGCTCGCCGAGGCGGTGGCCGCCTTCGTTCGCACCCTGCCCGATGCCAAGGTCCTGCCCTTGGCTCGTCGCTCCAACGTATACGGCGCTCTCGACATGGGCCTGGCTCCGACGCTTCTCCCGGGTCGGGCCTCTATCTCGGGAATTGGCTGCGCCAACCTGGCCGAGGAGTGGGGCGACTTCCCCAAGGTGGCCGGCAAGGACGCCCGTTCGATCGTCGAATCGATCGCCACCGGCGACGTCAAGGCGCTCCTCCTCGTAGGCGCCGACCCGGTTCGGGACATGCCTTCCGGTGCCCGGATCGAGGGAGCAGAGTTCATCGTGGCCATCGACCAGTTCCTCACCGATTCTTCCCGGCTCGCCGACGTCGTCCTCCCCGCCGACGGTTTCGGCGAGAAGGAGGGAACGGTCACCAACGTCGAGGGACGGGTTCAGAAGGTGAACACGGTGGTCCCGGGCCCGGGCCAGTCACGTCCCGACTGGTCGATCCTCGACGATTTGAGCCGCCGCCTGGGCGCCGAACTGGGACTGTCCTCGGCGTCGGGCATCTCCAAGGAGATCGCTCACGTCGCACCCGCCTACGAGGGGGTCACCTGGGACCTGCTGGAGTGGGATGTCCCCGATGGAGCCGTGGTGCCCATCGACGGCATCCCACAGCCGCTGCAGTACGTCCCGGCCGACGTGGCCGGCAAACCGGAGCGTGCTCCGCTGGTTCTCCACTACGCCCGCACCATGTACGACGACGGTGTACTCATGCGCCATGGCAAGTCGCTGGCGCCGCTGGCGCCGGGTGGCTTCGTAGCCCTCCATCCCGACGACGCCGAGAAACTCGGGGTGGCGGGATCGGAGACGGTGAAGGTCAAGACCGAGGTCGCCGAAGCAGAACTGCCCCTCCGCCTCGATGGCTCCCTGGCGCGAGGCACCGCTTACGTACCCTTCAACCAGCGGGGCGTTCCCAACCTGGGGTCGGCACCGGCGGTGGAAGTGAGCCCTGGGTCTTGAGTAGCCGGTCTTGAGCCTTGGGTCTTGAGTGTTGAGTTCTGGGTCCTGAGCCCACAACCCACAACCCATAACCCACAACCGAAAACCCACAACCCACCACCAATGAAAGAAGCCCGCAGCGTAAGCTGCGGGCTTCTTCCGTTTGGTTGTTTGCTGGTTACGGCTTGAACACCAAGAGGTTCGGGCTCGCCGCGAAGTTGTGGCGGACCTGAGCGTTCTCGAACGTCGCCACGCCGAAGTAGTACATCCCGGCCATGTCGTCGAACTGCACGTCATACATGGAACCGGTCACTAGCTTGCGGCCCATCTCGACGATCCACTTGCCGTCGGCGTAGACCCACCCCGCCGAGATGTCGCCACGGTCGCCGGTGAAGGCGGCCTTGTAGATGCCGGGGACCAGGTCGCCCGCTGCGAACAGCGAGTCGTCCAGTTCCACCTTCTCGGAGTCGAGGATGTAACCGGGGGACCCATCCTTGGCGCCGCCGTCGGGGGCCATGAACGCCGGGGCGCTCTTGTCCTCGGTCTCGTTGTTCATATAGCCGCCGCCG
>JAOTWH010000080.1 GCA_029863035.1 Acidimicrobiia bacterium
ACACCCACGACAACGACATCATCGGAGAGATGCTGGTGAGCGGGCTGAAAATGCTGCGCGACGACACCGACCGGGGCGATCTCAAGCTGGTCAACAGCGCGCTCAAGGAGATGCGCTACTCGTTCGTCGTCTTCAGCCAGTTCCGGAGCACGCCGAAGGTGACGATCTTTGGGTCGGCCCGCACCCAGCCAGAGGACCCCAACTACAAGCTGGCGGCAGAGTTCGCTCGCACCATGACCGATGCTCGCTGGATGGTGATCACTGGCGCCGGTCCCGGGATCATGGAAGCAGGCAACCTCGGAGCCGGCCAGGAGCTGGGCTTCGGAGTGAACATTCGGCTCCCCTTCGAGTCTGAGCCCAACGAGTACATCCATGAATCGCGGGTCATCAACTTCAAGTACTTCTTCACCCGCAAGCTGATGTTCGTCAAGGAATCCGATGCCTTTGCGATCTTCCCTGGCGGGTTCGGCACCCAGGACGAGGCATTCGAGCTGCTGACTCTCATGCAGACCGGGAAGACCGACATGCACCCCATCGTGCTTATGGAGGCTGAGGGCACCGGGTATTGGGACGCCTGGCTCGGCTTCATCACCGAGCTGGAGAAGCAAGGGATGATCTCACCAAACGATCGCAGCCTCTTCACCCTCACCAACAGCATTCAGGATGCAAGCGATGAGATCCGCAACTTCTACTCGAACTACCACTCCATGCGTTATGTCAAGGGTCAGCTGGTGCTCAGAATGCACCGACCCCCCGATCCCGACCTGATCAAGTCCCTCAACGCCGAGTTCTCCGACATCGTGTCGACAGGCGAGATCGAGGCCATCGATATCACCCCGGACGAGACGGCGAGCGATGACAACGTTGAGCTGCATCGCATTCGCCTGCACTTCAACCGCCGCAACTTCGGACGGCTCCGCATGCTGATCGACCATATCAACGAGGCGCCAGAAAACCCCTAGGCGCCATCGCCCTAGTATCTGAGTGTGCACGCCATCTTGGCCGACCTCGTTGCCGAGCAACAAGCACTCGACCAGTACCTCCAGACGCTCAACGATCGCGATTGGGATTTACCTACCGGCTGGAATCGCTGGACCGTTCGCCATCAAGTTGGGATGCTCGCCGCCGGCGACGAGGTAGCCCACGACGCCGTTGCCGGCAGCGGCAAGCTCTTAGCAAAAGCTGCCCGTCAGGATCTCTTCGCGAAGGAGGCGGCGATTCGCGTCAAATCCCTCCGACCCCAGGAAGTGATCGAGCTGTGGCGAGCGTCCCGTGCCGAGTTAGCCAATGCGCTTAGTCGACGCAACGGGACAGATCGGGTGCCCGGCTTGGTTGGCGACCTATCCGTGCGCACCATGGCCACGGCCCGCCTCACTCAAACCTGGTCGCAGGCACTCGACATCCACCACACGTTCGATTCCGAGCCTGAAGACACTGCTCGCCTCGAACATATCGCCTGGATGGGATGGAAGACCTTGCCGTTCGCCTTCGAGATGGCCAACGAAGAGTACGCCGAGCCGGTACGTGTCGTGCTGAGCGGCCCAGCGTATGAGCGCTGGTCGTTCGGCGATCCCGGGGCACCATGCCAGATCAAAGGCAAGGCCGGCGAATGGTGCCGGGTTGCGGTACGTCGTCTCCATGCCGATCACGCCACATCGCTCGTAGCCGAGGGCAAGACGGCCGAGGTGGCATTGTCGGTCGCCCGGGCCAATCTTTGATCGAGCACTCCTTCGACCCAGGCCCTGTCCGCCTGCTGCGCCTTGACACAGGCTCGGATCTGATCTCTGCTCTCACCGACTTCGCCGTTGAGCGCGGCGTTCGAACTGCGTCGCTGACTTTCCTGGGCGCGGTGCGCCGGGCTGCGTTGCGCTATTACGACCAGGACGCCAAGGGATACCGCGACTTCACGATCGATGCTCACCTCGAAGTGATCTCGGGAACGGGCAACATCTCGATCCTCGAGGGCAAGCCCTTTGTCCACGCCCACGCCGCATTTGCCGACGCCGACGGCAAGGCATACGGCGGTCACGTGAATGTGGGCACAGAGGTCTTCGCCCTCGAAACGACGGTTTTCGAACTGAACGGCGCGGCTCCGGTCCGTCAGTTCGACGAAACCACAGGTCTGATGCTTTGGGGCCCACCCTCGCAGTAGCGAACGCGCTGGGCGGGGAGTCGCTAGAAGTCAGACGTTCTCCCAGATCACGCACCCGGTTTGTAGATCTCGAATCCGGTCTTGGTGAGGAACCGCAGCAGTGCAGGTGCCGGATCCTTGTACTGCAGCGGCCTCATGGCGTCCTCGAACTTCTCAAAGAACCCGAGCATTGTCCTCACCATGTGGGTGTGGGTGATGATGTTCAGCGACGGTTCGGGGGCTTGGCCGAAAGCGACGATCCGAGTGCGGATCTCACCGCCGCCGCGGGCCACGCCGTGATGCACCCATTCCTTTTGCAGCGCCTCGACCACCTCGTCTAGGTCGCCCTCATACAACCAGTCGAGCCGGCGCAGCACGGCGTGGAGCACCCGGTGGTCTTTGAGCCCCGGGTTGATAGCGGCCTCGCCTTGTTTCACCTCGCCCACGATGACGTCGACCAAGTTGTCCTCGAGCATCAGCACCGGGTCTTCGATCAGTAGGACCCCGCAGTCGTCCTCGTCATGGGGATCGCCGACGTATACCGACCCCGGGGTACGCAGCGCCACGATGTCGACATCTGTGAGTGTCTCGTAGTGACCGTCGCTTGCCTTGCCCTGGACCTCGAATTCGGTCAAGGTGAGATAACCCGTCAGCCGCAGGTAGTTCTCAACGAGATTTACGCCTATGTCCATCGGTCCACTTCCGCAGCTTCGCTCTATGTAACAGCAGCCGATCGTACGGCATTTCCTAACCTCGCCTTACATGGCCAGATACCTAGCGGCCTTGCTGGTTCTGGTGGCGGCGTGCACCGGGTCGTCCACGGTGACGTCGACGCCCCCTCCATCAACGGCCCCTCCCCTGCCGACCACGATCGCCGCGACGACAACGTCCACCACCCTGGGCCCTCTGGACGTGTCTCCGGCACCACTCACCAGTTTCGATTACACCGTCACCGAGACCACCTCGCTTGGGCCGTTCGAAACACCGATAGAGGTAGCAGTGACCATCACGGGCGCCTTTCGGGAGCCCCCATTCAGCCATCGGATAACGCGAGAGGTCAGCCTGGAAGGACTGTCAACAGTCGTGGGTGAGGCAGTGGTCATCGACGACGAGGTGTGGGTTCGCATGGGCGACGAGTGGGAGCAAGCCGACCTGGGCGCGGCACTGGGGGTGGCCGGTCCGATCAACCAGATCGAAGGCAACCTCTTGCCATCTGATGCCGTGCTGCAGAGCCTCTTTCGCCAAACCGGTGTGGTTGAGGAATTTAACGGACTTCGCACCCGCCGCTACGAGTTCGAGTCGCCGGCCGACATACCGCTGCCGGTTCCGCTGGCCGAAGAGGATGCTCAGCTCACCTATTGGATCGATGAGGACACCGGATACGTGGTGCAATGGCAGGTGGTAGCCCGCGGCACCCTGTTGGCCGATGCTGCAACTTCGGTGCCGGTGGGAGAGCTAGTCCAACTAGAGGTGCTGGTGCAGATATCCAATCACAACCAACCGATCACCATCTCTCCGCCGCCGTAAAGAACACGACGGCTCTCAGCCCAGGGTGCTGCCGGTGGCCTGGGTGGCTCCACCGTCGACCGGCAGCGTCACCCCGGTGATCCACGAAGCGGCATCCGAAGCGAGGAAAGTGACCGCCCGAGCGATGTCTTGCGGCTCGCCAAGCCTCTTCAGCGGATGGACCGCGGCAGCCTCCTTCTCCCTGCCCTCCCACAGGGCGGATGCGAGCTGGGTCTTAACCACCGAAGGTGCCACGGCGTTGACCCGCACTCCCGGTGCCATCTCAAGCGCCAACTGGCGGGTCAGGTGGATGAGGGCTGCCTTGGAGATGTTGTAAGCGCCCATTCCGAAACTCGGTTCCATCCCGGCAACCGAGGCGATGTTGACGATGGCTCCCCCGCCCTTGTTCATAGCCTGATTCCAGGCCTGGCGTGACCACAGGAGCGGGCCCATTTGGTTGACGGCGAACGTCTTTTGAACCGCACCCAGGTCGACCTCCGCCAGGGCTCCGAATGCTGGGTTGGTGCCGGCGTTGTTCACCAAGATGTCGCAACCCCCGAACCGCTCTATGGCTTGGCCCACGGCAGACGCCGCGTCCTCCGGCTCGTCGGCTTTGGCCACAACTGCCAGCACCCGATCGGGATCCGCCAGACGATCTGCAGCCGCTTCGATGTTCTCCGCTTTGCGTGAGGTGATAACAACACCGCGGGCACCGCTGGCCAATAGTTCTGCCGCACAAGCCTCGCCGATGCCCCGGCTAGCCCCGGTAACCAATGCAACCTTGTCGTCAATGCGTACGTCCACCGAGGCGCATCCTATGGGCTACCAGCGTTCGGCAGCTGGGTGATCCTCCCCAACGGCCACGAACGTTCCCTTACCGCGGGCGGTGACCTCACCTAGCGCTTCTACGGTCGCTTCGACCTCCGCCTTGTTGCCGACTATCGACACCACGTGCGCTGCCAGCCTCAACGCTTCGCCAGCCGGAGTGGGCCGACGAAGCTTCACGGAGAACTCTGCAGTCACGGTTGGCGGGATGGTCGCCGTTCCCGTCTCGTTCATGAGCGCGTACGCCGCGGTCCAGTTCATGTGGCAATCCAACACCGTGCCGATGATGCCTCCGTTGACCACCCCGGAGAACGCCTGGTGATGCTCCTCGGGAGTGAACTCTGCCACCACCTCGTCGCCTCGGGCGTAGCTCTTGATCTGCAACCCACGAGGATTGGCCGGACCGCATCCGAAGCAGATGTTGTCGGGGCTGTAGGTGTCTTGGAGTGCCTTCAGCATCGAGCCGGAGGCTACATCTCGGGCGGCAGCCATCCCCCCAGCCCCCGTTCGATCGCTTTGGCCCCGGCCAGCGCAGTTGCGTCCCGCCATGGGCCAGACACAGCCTGCACTCCAATCGGTAGACCTCGGCTCGACGTGCCGGCGCGGACCACCGCTGCCGGCCAGCCCGTGATGTTGAACGCCTGGGTGTACGTGAAGCCGGGACGGTTGTCGGCGGAGGTTAATTCGCCTGGCGCCTTGGCCGGATTGGCGTGGGCGGGCGCCAAGATCAGGTCGTAGCCGTGCAAGAACTCGGCCATGGCGCTGCGGTACGCCTGGAGATCGAGCATCAATTGGGTCCAGTCACTGGCGGCCGTGTCGGGAACCGAGTCCGAGAACTCCGTACTCAGCCTTATCGAATCGGTGCTGCCGTACTCGGACAAGATGCGATGTATCCACGCCCCGCCGTCGGTCACCCAGATACGACGGTAGAGGTCACCGACCCGCTCGATCCCCTTAGGGACATCCTCACTGACCTTGGCACCACCCGCTTCTAACACTGCCGCGGCCGCTCGAACCGCGCCGGCTACATCATCGCTCGCTGCCATCTCGCCGTTATCGGTGTAGAAGGCCACTCGCAATGACCTCAGGTCACCCTCGCCAACACTTGGAGGCATCGAAGCGACTGCGAGGTCGATTCCGTCCGGCCCGCTCAGAACAGCCAGCGCCAGCTCCAGATCCTCGACATATCGGGCCATCGGGCCTACCTGAGTGAGGTCATCAACCGGAGTTCCGAACGGCACCACGAGGCCGGTGCGGGGCACTCGCCCCGCTGATGGCTTGAAGCCAGCGACGCCGCAGAAGTGAGACGGCAACCGGATGCTGCCCCCGGTATCGCTTCCCAACTCGAGCGCAGCACCTCCGGCGGCCAGGATCGCCCCAGCTCCACCGCTGCTGCCGCCAGGCGACTTCGAGGTGTCGTATGGGTTATAGGTCCGACCGAACAGCAGGTTGTCGGTCTCGTACCACAGGGTGAGGTCGGGAGTGTTGGTCTTGCCCAACAGCACAGCACCGGCGTCCAGGTAGCGCTGCACGCCCGCCGCATTGGTTGGCGGAACCCGATCCCTCCACCCCAACGTCCCCCCGGTAGTCAGCACCCCAGCGGTGTCGAAGGAATCCTTGATGGTGACCGGAACCCCGCCCAGCACGCCAATGTCCTCACCCCGACTGAGGGCCGCGTCCAGCTCGCCAGCGCGACTCCGAGCCTGATCCGCGCACAGGGTGACCACAGCGTTGAGGGCCGTGTTGACTTCCTCGATGCGAGCCAGGTGTGCGTCGACCAGGGCGGCCACCGAGATGTCGCCCTGTCTGACCAGTTGCGCCTGAGCGGAGGCCGAAGCGGCGAGCAGCTCGTCCATCTAGTGGCGCTTCACTCCGCCGTACTTCATACGGGTGTCCTCAATGCGAGCGATCTCGGCTTCTTCCCCACGGCCTTGGAATCCTGCCACCACCACCTCGCCGTAGAACACGGTGTGGGTTCCAACATCTTTTTGATCCAACACGCGACACTCGACGAACGCGACGGCCTCTTCGAAGACGGGTGCACCCGTTTCACCCTCTCTCACTGCTCGGCCATTCAGCGTGCCGTTCTCATAACTGGCGGGTTTAGAGAACTTGACGAAGGTCTTGGTGTCCTCCCGGTCCCACAGGTTCACAGAGAAGACGCCGCTTTCGGTGATCAGGCGATGGGTTAGTGCGGTGTTGTCCACCGCGATCGCGATTAGCACGGGCTCCATCGAAACCTGGGTCACCCAACTCTGCGTCATCCCGTTCCACTCATCGCCCGAACGCGAACCCACCAAGCACAGGACGTTGGGGATGGACCACATGATCTTGTTCACTTCTTCGTCTAGCAGCTCTGCCATGGCACCTCCTACCGACCATTGTGGCGGCCACCGCGCCTAATGGCGAAGCGGTCTAGGCTCGATGCGGTGCATGTTCTGATCGCAACAACCGGGGCACTCAGCCCGGAACCGGTTGCACACCTCACCAAGCATCTGGCAGGCCCCGATGGCCGCGTCTCGGTGACGACCGTCATCGAGGTGCCTCGCTCGTTCCTTGACACGATCCGATCTGAGGAATGGCGTCCATTCGATGGCGAAGGCCAGCAATGGGGCAACCAGGAAGACGCTGTCATCGTTCGCTACGTCGAGGAGCGCGGCCGTCGCATAATCGAACCGATCGTTGCCGCCCTGGCCGCGGAAGGCCTCACAGCGGAGGTGCGGTACCTGGAGGGCGAGGATCCGGCGCAAGTGATAATCGACGCCGCAGACGCACTTGAGGCCGATGTGATCGTGCTCGGAGCCACCCGCCCCATCTTCGACGAAGCCAGTTGGGAGAGCGTCACCGTGCGGGTAATGCAAGATCAGCGTCGTCCGGTGCTCATCGTGCCGGCGATGCGACGCCCCGGTGACCAAGAGGAAGAGGACGAGGCGGTGGAGAGCCAATGAACGAGGTCAAGAGAACCCCCGACAAGGCTTTCGATGGCGTACCCGACTACGACTTCGAACCCCACTGGTTCGAGTGGGAGGGCTTGCGGCTTCACTATCTCGATGAAGGCGAGGGACCGCCGGTGGTGCTCTTCCACGGAGAGCCCACCTGGAGCTTCCTTTATCGGAAGGTCATACCAGAGCTGACCTCGGCGGGGTATCGAGCCATCGCACCCGACTACTTCGGCTTCGGGAAGTCGGACAAACCAACCGACCCCGACGCCTACAGCTACGACCTCCACACCCAGGCCATGGCCGCCTTGTTGACGGACCTGGGAGTGCAAGGTGCCTGTGCGGTCGTGCAGGACTGGGGAGGACCTATCGGCCTCCGTCTGGCGGTTGAGCAGGGTCCCATGTTCTCATCGCTGTCGATCCTCAATACCGGATTGTTCACCGGAGGGAGGATCTCCGACGGCTTCATGAGGTGGCGGAAGTTCGTCGAGTCGAGTGAGGATCTGCCGGTTCGATTCATCATGGAGCGGTCCATGAACACACCGTGGGGTGACGACGTGCTCGATGCCTACGCGGCGCCATTCCCCGACCGCTCTTACAAAGAGGGCGCCCACCGCTTTCCCTTGTTCGTTCCGATGAGCCAGGACGATGTTGGAGCGGACGTGATGCTCAAGGTGAAAGACCAGCTGGAGTCGTGGCAGCACCCCACCCAGGTCTTGTTCTCCACCGCCGACCCAGTGTTCGTCCCCAAGGTGGGCGAGCGCTTCGTCGAGCGTATTCCGGGAGCCACCGAACTGGAGCTAGTCGCCAACGCCGGTCACTTCCTCCAGGAGGATCAGGGACAAGAGGTGGGCCGACGGGTCGTCGCCTTCCTGCAATCGCACTCCTAGCCGAGGTAGGAGTCGAGGATGGCGAAGGTGGGACCGGTGAACTGGGCGGGACGGGTCAGCATCTCCTTCACAGCCTCAACCGGATAGAACCTCGGATCGCGACTCTCTCCCGCTTCGCCGCGCGGCTCGCCCGGCATGGCAACGACCTCATAGGCCAGGATCAGCACGGGGTAGGCGGCAGCTACGCCGGTGACGACCACCGCCGGGTGGCTGGCAACGATCGGCCTGCGCTCCTGCGCCTCCGACACCTTCTCCTCCGGCGCGCCGCCCACCAGAGCAAGGCCCGTCTCCTCTAGCACCTCTCTTTCCAGGGCGGCCAAGGGGCTCTCCCCGGCTCTCCAGATGCCCCCCGGGAGCTCATAGAGCCCGGCGGCAGGGCCGTCGTCGTCTCTGGTCTGCAACAACAACTCGGACCGGGTGTCATCTCTGAACAGAAGTGCCGCGGCCACGGGCACCGGCGTTTGCTCGCCGCGCACATGGGGCACCTCGATCTCGGACATCTCGGAGCCGTTCCAAACCTGGTAGCTCGACATCGAGCCAGAGTACGCGAAAAGCGCCTTGGGCCTTCGCACATATGAGAAAGGAGGCGTAGGCTGATTACGTGACCGAATTCACCGTCCATCTTGTCAACCGTCCAGGGGCTCTGGCCACTCTGACCGAACAGCTGGCGGACGCAGGAATCGCTATCGAGGCCCTGGCCGCGTTCGGTGTCGACGGCGAAGGCATGGTGAGGCTCATGGTCAACGACCCAACATTGACCCGCAAGATCCTGGAACGCGATGAGATCTCGTATGAGGAACGCGAGGTCCTCATCACCACCCTCCCCCACGAGCCTGACGCCGTGGCGATGATGACCAGGAGCCTGGCCGACGCCGGCGCCAACATCGACGCCATGTACCTGCTGCGCTCATCCGCCGAGGGCCTGGAATTCGCCATCGCGGTGGACAACCACGACGTGGCACACAACACCCTCGCCGTCT
>JAOTWH010000279.1 GCA_029863035.1 Acidimicrobiia bacterium
CACTCTCGGCACGGTGGTCGGCGCCATCGCCGGTTACTACGGCGGCTTCATCGACCAACTGTTGATGCGCTTTACCGACCTCGTGCTGAGCTTGCCTCTTCTCCCTGTGGCCATCGTTGCAGCCCGAGTGTTCGGTGGGTCTTTGTGGACATTGTCGCTACTGCTGGGGTTCCTGTTGTGGGGGACCCTCGCTCGAATCGTCAGGGCCGAGTTCTTGTCGCTGCGCGAGAAGGAATTCGTCGAAGCGGCGCGGGCCGCCGGCGCCAAGGACCGACGCATCATCTTTCGTCACGTGCTTCCCAACGCCATGAGCCCGATCATCGTGCAGTCCACTCTCATCGTCGGTACAGCCATCATCTTGGAGGCGGCTCTGTCGTTCCTGGGCTTCGGGGTGCGGCCGCCGACGCCGGCCTGGGGCCAGATGGCCAACGATGGAGCCCAACTTGCGGCCAACGGCTTCTGGTGGCTGGTGGTCTATCCGGGGCTGGCTTTGATCATCACTGTGCTTTCAGTCAACTTCCTCGGTGACGGTTTGAGAGACGCTCTCGACCCGACTCAGACCATCGAGCGGTAATAGCCCATGTCGAAGCCGCTTCTCGAAGTCAACGACCTCCGCACCTATTTCACAACTGAAGAAGGTGTGGTGCGCGCCGTTGATGGCATCAGTTTCACCATCAACGAGGGGGAGCGGTTCGGGGTCGTAGGTGAATCAGGTTCTGGCAAGTCGGTCGCTGCTTTGTCTGTGATGAGACTCATCGAACCTCCCGCTGGCGAGATCGTCACCGGCGAGGTGCTGTTCGAGGGGAAGAACCTCCTGACGCTTGACGAAGATGAGATGACCAGTGTGCGAGGCGCCGAAATCGCCATGATCTTCCAAGATCCCATGACATCGCTCAATCCCGTCTTCAGCATCGCCGACCAGCTGATGGAGACCATATTGCTACATCAAGACGTCTCGAAGAAGGAGGCTCGGGAGATCGCCATCCAGTCATTGGACGACGTCCGCATCCCAAACGCCAAGCAACGACTCGATGAGTATCCCCACCAGTTCTCTGGTGGGATGCGCCAACGCGTCATGATCGCCATGGGAATGTCCTGCAACCCCAAGCTGCTGATCGCCGATGAGCCGACAACGGCGCTTGATGTGACCACCCAGGCGCAGATCATGGACCTGATGTTCAAGCTGACAGAGGAGCGGGGCACCGCCATGATGCTCATCACCCACGACCTCGGCGTTGTGGCCGGATTCTGCGAGCGCATTCAGGTGATGTATGCCGGCGGGGTCGTGGAGAGGGGCACCGCAGAAGAGATCTTCTATAACCAACACCACCCTTACACATGGGGCCTGCTCGGCTCGATGTCCCGGATGGATCAGGCGAAGCAGGAAAGATTGGTGGCCATCCCCGGAACACCCCCGTCGCTCATCCAGCTACCGAAGGGGTGCCGATTTCGACCACGGTGCGAGTACGCCCAGGACATCTGCCGCGACTCGTTTCCCAAGCTTCAGGAGTTGGAGCCGGGACATCTTGCTTCTTGCCATTTTGCGGGCGAACTGAAGTTTGAACGGGAAGGAGCCGCCGCCTCATGACGGATATCGCCACTGATCGGTCGGCGCCCAAGCCACTTCCAGAAGACGTGTTACTGCGAGTCGATAACCTCGTCAAGGAATTCCCAATCACCAGAGGTCTTTTTCTCAGGAGAGAGGTGGGTTCGGTCAAAGCCGTGTCGGACATCTCCTTCCATATCAAGAAAGGAGAGACTCTCGGACTGGTGGGGGAGTCGGGTTGCGGTAAGTCCACGACAGCACGTTGTGTGCTTCGCCTAATCGAGCCAACATCGGGTCAAGTGTGGTTCCAGCGAGACACCGATGGCAGCGGACCGCCAAGCGAGGCCATCAATATCGTCACCGCCAACAAGACCTCGCTGCGTTCCATGAGGCGTCAGATGCAGATCGTTTTCCAGGACCCGTATGCGTCGTTGAATCCCCGGATGACTGTGGCCAGCATCGTGTCCGAGCCAATGGTGGTGCACCAGGCAGAGTCGAAGGCTCATCGCATCGATGAGGTCAAGAGACT
>JAOTWH010000280.1 GCA_029863035.1 Acidimicrobiia bacterium
GGCAGCCGTAGCAGGTAGTAGCTGCGCCACATGAACCAACCGATAAATCCCGACACCGGGATCCCCAAGACACTTCCAACGGCGTTGCGGTGGCCAACCGAGACAAGTTGGCCTCTGGTCTGGTACATGAAGCGCTTCACTTTCTTGCCGGCCATCAGGTCGGGCAGGTGCTCGGCGAAGTATTTGCCCTGCCGCAGCGCATGTTGAGCTGTCGGAGGACAGATGCCACCCCTTCCGTCAGGGACTACCGCGGCGTCGCCCATGGCATAGACACCTGGGGTCCCGGTACGAAGGTTCTCATCCACCAGCACCCGGTCGTGCTTCTTGTCCCCCGGGACCGACGACCCCAGTTCTGCGCCGCGCACACCGGCCGTCCAAATGGTGGTTCCCGCCTCGAAGCGCGATCCATCATCGAGCAGCACGCCCTCAGCAACCACCTCCACCACCTTGGCCCCCAGCCTCACATCCACCTGCCGTTCTTTGAGAGCCTCTGCAGCCTTGGCGCTCATCCTCTTGGGCAGCATGGGAGCAACCCGATCGCCAAAGTCGAGCAGCGTCACCTTTGGCCGCGGTGCTTCCGGATAGAAGCGACGCCGCGCCTCGACCATGAAATCCATCAGGCCCGCCGCCAGCTCTACGCCGCTGTAGCCGGCTCCGATAACCGCTACCTCGAGCAACCGGGCGTCCCCGGTGGTGGCCGCGGCCTCCAACAGGGCTGGCACCCGGCGTCTGATGCGTAAAGCGTCGAGCATGTTCTTGAAGGTCAAGCCGTGCTCCGCAACGCCCGCAACGCCGTGCGTGGAAGGGACGCCGCCGCTGGCAAGAACGATGGCGTCGGCCGCAAGTTCGATCGGATCACGACCCAGCTCGAGCCGGACCGTGACCTTCAAGTTATCGAGATCGATGACCGTCACCTCCCCGACAACCACGCGCGCCTTGGGACAGAGCTGGCGCAACGGGGCGATTATGTGGCGCGGCTCGATATCTCCGGCTGCCACCTCGGCCAGCATCGGGGTGAAGAGGAGATAGTTGTCGTCGGAGACCAGCGTCACATCGAGCTTGTTGCCCAACCGGCGAGCCGCTTCGGCGCCGGCGAAGCCCCCTCCGATGATGATGACCCGCTTCATGGATACCCGCCCCGGGGTTGCCCCATTACGGCAGCACGTGGACCGCGGTGCCGATGGGTGCCCACTCATACAAGAAGGCGGCGTCTTCATTGGTCTGGCGCACGCAACCCCCACTGCGGTAATAGCCCAACTCGTCGATCGTCTGCATCGGTCGGCCGTCCGAGTAGAGCGGAATCGCGTGGAACCCGTAGGGCAGCCGGGTGCCATGAGCGAAGCGCGCCATGTGGGCCATGGTGATGCCGTCATGGCCGGCGTTGGCCTGAAGCGACTTCGAGAAGATGGAGTAGGTGCCAGGACTTGGCGTGTTGGCCCTGCCCGATACGAGGTAGGTGCTGGTGAGGGTTCCGTCCTCCTCGATCAGCCACACGCGCTGGTCGCTGTTGGAGTAGATGATCCGTTTGCCCCATCCGACGTTTGGATAGGACGGCTGCGTCGGAGGCGGTGCTCCGCCTCCCGGCAAAGCGCCGAACTGACCCGCGATCGGATAGAGCGACTCATTGCCGTAGGTGCGCTGCGACCCATTGGCCAACAAGAAGCCTCGCAGACTGGACCGGTACAGCCCCAACTGGTCGGCGCCGCCATCCCAGGAACCGGCAAGCATCAGGTCTGACGACTGCCCAAAAAAGAGCGTCGCAACGTCCGATGCCGAGCTGTGAGAACTGGTGAGGTGTACGAATCCCGAACTGGGTTGGAACACTCCCATCGTGTCAACACCATCGCCGTCGAAGTCGCCAGCTAGCGGTTGATCGCCGACGTTCCCGAACGGGAAAGAGAACTCGGCTGCCCCCAAGCCAACGTTCCCCGATCCGAGTTGGTTGATCACATAGAACGTCGCCTCCAGCGGCCGATAGATGGACACCGTGTCGCACCCGTCGCCGTCGAAGTCGCCGGAGACGGGCACATCGCCCGGATTACCGAAGTAGAAGGAGTAG